>CAVGNL010000162.1:1806-6429 GCA_963630455.1 Prevotella sp. CAG:755 | reverse complement strand
CATTATGCCTATGCCGGAAATGGATGTCGCAGCTTGCTTGATATCAAAGTCTATCTCGATAAAAATCTTTCATTAGATTGGGAATACCTTAATGAGGAATTCAAGAAAATAAAACTTGGATCGTTCGTGGAAACGGTTATGTCTTTGACAAAACATCTTTTTGCCAAAGAAAGTCTTACATCTGAGGAAAATGAGATCTTTCTTAACATGCTTAGCAATGGAATGTACGGCAGCCAAGAGAATCTCGTTAAAAAGGGAATCGAAAAATCAGGTGGGAAACAGAAATACATCCTTCGAAGAATCTTTCCTCCAAAGACTTATTACCAAAATAGATACCCAAAAATATACAAGACGAAAATCCTTATTCCTTTTGTATGGTTCATAAGACTATTTAAGGTTTTTTCAAATTCCAAGAATATACGAAGCGAGTTGAAAGAAATCAAAGGAACGAAGGATTGAAGGTCATATTATTTCAAAACCACCCAGCATCCTTTTTTATCTGACCCAACACGTTCAATATAGCCATTATCCTTAAGGAATTTGATTGAGCGTTTAACTGTGCTACGAGATTTGTTGGTTTTTTCGGCAATTTCATTTAGACAGATGCGAGAATTCTCTTTAATTAGTTCCCTAATCATCATGTTTAGTCTTGTGAAATTTACAGGTTCATTTACTGGTCCATTTACAAGCTCATTTACAGGTTCATTTTCTTTAGATGATAGATCGTTTAAAGAAATAACGGTCTTAAAAACGTCGCCATCAATGAATTTTGGAGGAATTTTCGAATAGACCTTGTTGTATTTCACGATATTAACGATCCCTGAACCCAGTTCTTCTGCCCAACCGATTTCCTTAAACACGGAGGCGATCGTAGGATTCTTTGGATATGGCGTGAATGATGTAAGCTTTATAGGACCCATCCCACGTGCTTTGTTGCCGTTCTCTGTTATAACTTCATTTTTCTCGATGACCAATTTTGCGGGATATGCGTTGGAATATTCCCGATGAATGAGCATGTTGGCGATGATTTCACGAAACAGCTTATTTCTTGCGCTCACCCTGACTTCGCCTTCCATATAGAATTTGTCATCGATATGTTTTTCGATGAAATTCATCAAACGATCGTAACTTTCAATGAGATTCGAACGAATATCGTCTCGGTCATCATACCTATCAAGATTTTCCATCCGATAAATAGCATCAGTTCTATGATATGGCAAAACCGAGGAAATGGCTTCGTTTGTTCCAAAAAGAAGAATGCAAGCAAGCGTAAATCCTTTTTCTCCAGTTTCTAAATCTCTCTTATAAAGGCCGCTACTTCTAAGCAATTCCTCATTATTCAATCTCGCCCAAGGATGATTTGGCCTCCTATTTGTGGCCATGAGCCTGACTCTTTCAATGAGATCTTCTCTCAAATCGCTCATTCTAGCATAAGGAAAGACGATGTTTTCCGTGTATTCGCGTTGTTTTCTTATATACAGCTTCGCGACTAGACTCGTGTTATCGGAAATATCGAAGTCTCCGTCTTCATTTCGATCAAAAATTCTTCCCTTTGTATTATGGACTTGCGAACTTTCAGGAACGTATGCATGAAGAATGGTTTTATCTTTATATTTCATCTCATCGATATTCAGATAAACCGTAGGAGAGATTTTTTGAGGATTATTCAAAAGAGAGATGAAATCGGCTTTAATGTCCTTCACTTTATCTTTGTCTACGCCAACGACTGTTCCATCGTTTCTTACGCCAAGAAAGATATGACCGCCAAAGCGATTCAAAAACGAACAAACAGTTTCGAATATGTTTTTCGGAAGACTATTAGTGCATTCTTTGAATTCGGTAGAAATATTCTCTCCTTCTTCAATCAATTTGGTAAGTTCGGCTTCTGTCATTCGCTCTCCTTTTTCTTCTTAATTATAACATAGCGAAAAAACTAAAGAGTGCACACGTTGCTAAGCTAAGCACATATGAAAAAGAGCAAAGTATCGCAAAAAACACATAAGCTTTTCTTTTTCTAGTAAAAGCTTTTTTAAATCCATCAATCGCATTCTAGTTTTTCAAATTATGAAATTTGCATCGATGAATTTTCTTTTATGTGTATCCAAATCATCGTCCCTTTGTTAGAAAAAGCGCCCATCAAGATGGACGCTAAGGCTCATATCCAAGGAAGGCTTACTTCATTCTTGCTTTCTTCGCTAGAAGGGCTCGAGGAAATCTCATCCGAATTCGAATTTTCCGAAGAGGATGAACTAGAGGATGAATTCGAGTTCGAAGATGAATTAGAAGTCGTTCCCCTTGAATCGGAGCAAGAGACAATTAGCAGCGAGAAAGTAACTAGCCCTAAGAGAAAGACGCGTTTCTTCATCGATTAGAGATTCTCGAACCAATTATCGCCGTTCTCTTCGCCATAGCCTTTTCCGAAGGAACCACTAGTGCGGATGATGTCTTCTCTTTCGAAAGAGATCAATGTAAGAATAGGCGTTTCGTATTTGTTTTCGTTTTTCATCTTGTTTTTCTTCCTTTATTAATCTTCTTGATTGTTTGTTTTGCCAGAGGCAAGAATCTCAAGCGTATCTTTGATGGCTCCATCATATTCGCCTGTCTTCAAATATTCAGAAGCAATGCTCATGACAGAATGGACTTTTTCTGCGAAGTAAACGGTTAAGCCGTTATCAAAGGTGATATTCGCGATTGCATAAACGGTTTGAGTAACGCTTGCAGAGTTGATATTGAAATAGATATTGAAGATGTAGCATTCTTCGCCATCAATCTCGGCTGTTGTTTTTAAGGCCACTTCTTCTATGTTATTCGACTTTGTTTTTAATGCACCAGCATCGAATGCGTTCGCTTCAATTGCCTTTGCAACGCTCTCGTATCCTGCAGGAAGGGAGGTAGCATATTTGATTCCATAACTTGTGACATGCTCTACAACGGCATCGTAGTAATCTTTTTTGATGACTCCACCGAATCTAAGGCCGATATTTGAAATGTTGTATGGAGTTACGGAAGTGTCTGGTTCTTGATGAATGATGAATTCTATTTTTGAAACATATATTCTCTCAACGGAGTCTGCTGCAATTGTTATTGAAGAAGATGTTTTTTTATCTTCGCCATCAAGCCCTTCATAAATATATTTGTTATAAGAAGTCCCTTGATTGATTTCTTTTGTAACTTTTGTTTCATTGCTCGAGGTGACTGTATAGCTTCCTTTTTCGCTAACGTTATATTGAGAGGCATATAATATGACCTTTTTTAGAACGATAGGGCTTTCAAAATTTAATGTAATGTTACCGGCGACTTTACTAGAACATATTTTCAATGCATCGGTTGGTTTCGAAGAAGAGGAGCCAATTAAAGTACTGTAGCACTTGCTTTCAGTAAAGCTAGCAATGTCAATGCCTTCTATATTCGCATACTTTGATAAAGCATTATTAGTAGAAAGTTCACTAGAATTAGCATTTTTATTTTCACCAAATGAAATCGTCCCGGTTTTATAAGATTCTGTATCATACTCATAATAAAGCTGAGACATGGTCTTGGAGCTTTTAACGTTTGTAACATCTGCCGAGTCTTCTAAAGATTCCCATCTAGCATGATAAGTTACATCATCATCAACCGGATTATTCGTTATATCTTTTATTTCATTTCCGTTATCGTCATACCAGCCATAAAACATATATGAGCCAGACCAGTCAGAATATTCTTGATCTTCCTTGGAACTTAATGGATCTTCAGTAACGCTTGCGCCAATGTCTACTGTCTCGTTATCTTTCCATGTATCTTTTTTAGGCGCCGTTCCATAATCATATGTTACTGTCGCTGTTGTTGACGCATTTGGAACGAGGATCGAAAATTCGATTTTCGAAATAAAAATCCTTTTTGCCGCAGCTGCCGAAATCGTTATTGTTTTGGACGTTTGTTTATTTCCACCATCTAGAGAGTCAAAAGTATATTCAGTAAAAGAAGAACCTTTTATTTCATTTGTAGCTTTCGCCCCATTACTTGATTCAACAGTATAATTACCATAATCATTTTTGTATTGCGCGGCGTTCAAGATGACTTTTTCAAGAATGATTTCAGTTTTAAAAGTAAATGTAATCGTTCCGATTTTGCTGCTAGAACTCATTTTTAAGGCGTTAGTGCCATTAGATTTCAAAACGCCGGAACAATTTGTACAACTGAAACTATCAATATCTATTCCTTCTATATCTGCATAAGACGATAGTCCTTTTGAAGAATCTAACGATGATCCATCGCTCGTGCCTTCGCCAAATGAAATCGTCGCGGTTTTATTCGTATAACGCGTTGCGCTTGTTTCGGTTGTTTCTCCTTCGATAACTTTGCCTTGATTTTTGTCTACACTAAAAGATAGCGTTCCCCCCCCGAAATCAGGAAGCGCAAGCAAAGCCAAACTACATAAAATAGTTAGTCTTTTCATTATTTCTCCTCTTTCTTATTATTCTGATTGAATTTTGCAAACGAATAATTTCAACCGCTTATTATGCTACCATTCGAAATATTGACTGTATAGAGCAAGAAACATATATTGGTCATTCATAGACAAAATAATCTCCTTTTTTGTTTATGATGCACAAAAATAGAATCATTAATCTCATCTTCATT
>CAVGNL010000162.1:0-1796 GCA_963630455.1 Prevotella sp. CAG:755 | reverse complement strand
ATGATGAATGGAGTTTCAAGAATTATCTTTCGCTAGAAAAAGATTGTGCCACTTTTGTGCCGCTTTTTGGCGGCACGATCGAATGTCATAATCGCATTTAAACCATTCAAAAAAGAATTTTGGTATTTAAATCGTCTAGTGACCATCGAGCTAATTTAGTACTGTTACGACAAATATAAGCATTAAAGATCGTGCCGCAAATTAATCAATGTTAAGGAAGTGTCGATTGCATTGTTTTTGCAAGATGAATTATTTATTCACTTTCCAATATCCAGAGCGGCTATTGCCGATTCTTTCAATCCTCTTCGCTTTCTTAAGATCACTAATGATTTCGGTAACTCTTGTTCTTCCTATGTTAGACATCTTGCATAATTGAGAAAGTGTTAAGCTTGGATTCTCATTTAAAATCGATAAGATGATATTGTGGTTTTTGCTTAAATTTTGCTGAAGTTGCTTGAAGCTTGGTTCGAAAGCAAACGGTATAGTCACCAAAATATGGTTTTCAGAAAACGAAAACGCTTCTTTTCCGTATTTGGAGACAATTAGAGGAACTCCATGCCCCGTTTGTTCGATGTAATCCAATTGCCCCATAATCTTCATTAAACTAGCGTTAATTGGGTGACTAATGCCCTGAAAAAATTCTTCTTTCGAATAATCGAGAGGCAATCCTCCTGTAGAGATGATCTCTATTCTATTCGAATAAATATACATTGCAGGCGGAACGTTCCGAACCCATCGATTATGCAAACATGCATTGGTCCACGCTTCATCAAGGCACATTTCATCAAAAAGTTTCGTTTCCTCTCTTTCTAATCCCCTATTCAAATCAACTCTAGTTTCATTGAAGGACAAAACAAAGTTGTAAGCCTGTTTTAAAGCTATCAACATGCATTTATAACCGAATTCGTTCCTTGAAATCATCTCAGTTTTATCCTCGCCGCTAAAACGCACAACTTTAATTGAGCATGAATTAATATCAGATAGAATTTCAGCGATATAGTTGTATTTTCCATTTGTTGTTAATAATCCCATGTTTTTCGCGAACGTGTTATCATCAATCGTATAGCCCTTCGAAACATAAAGAGATTTCAAGCCATTGAAAGTTAAGTCTTGTTCGATGGATTCTATTTTTTCGCTTGTGAGATTCGAATTCGTAAAAAACAAATCTCCCAATTGGTCCGGGAGAATCTTCTTATTTTCATTTCCTATGCGAATTAAGTAATTGCCAAAACAAGAATAAGGTTTTCTATCTCCTGCAACATCCACTTCAATGATAAGGAGCCCATCAACGTTTGTTTGCGTAATTTTCGGTGTTACTCGAGGGATGATGGCCTCGCTAATTCTCGTTCCTATTTTTTTAGCGCTCTCTTTTCCAAAATCCTTTAATCCGACTATTTTCCCATTATCATCAACACCAAAAACAACCTTTCCGTGACCGTTTTTATTTAGCATTGCACTTAAGGCTTCTATTCCTCTGCCTAATTGCCCCAAGGATTGCTTGAATTCTATTAATTCATCTTCATATTTCAAAGGATATTTCATCATTTTGCCCTTATGTGCAATATTATAAATTCAACTATCACTTTAATCAATTTAATCGTGCCACTTTTGTGCCGCTTTTTGGCGGCACGATCAAGCAGATTATAGACGATATGAGGCTTTTTGCTTAACTAACTCCAGCAAATAAAGGATTCTTGCACGAACTTACTGTCGTTCTTTTTTGATACTTAATTCTACCAAGCGAACTATTATTTTTGGAAATTATTTTCTAGTTTATTATGTCTTCTCTTATCCTT
>CAVGNL010000161.1:0-2886 GCA_963630455.1 Prevotella sp. CAG:755 | reverse complement strand
CCCTGTACCTGACGGTGACACAGGAACGAATATTTGCGCGACTCTTGACGGTGGCGTAAAAGCTATGAAAAGAGCAAACAAAGGCAATCTTGGTGATGTTGTCACAAAATGTGCTGAAGGCATGCTTCTTGGAGCAAGAGGGAACTCCGGAGTCATCACATCACAATTTTTCGCGGGTATTTCAGATTCTTTGAAGGGGTTAAAAAAAGCAAATGTCAAACAATTCGCTTCCGCTTTGAAAAACGGCACGCGTGTTGCTTATAAAGCTGTTCCAAATCCTGTTGAGGGAACAATTCTCACGGTTGCTAGAGAAGGCACTGAATACGTCAATGATCATATTGAAGAGATTCTTGATTTTGAGACGCTTTTCAAGATTCTCTTAGAACAAATGAAGAAATCCTTGGATAAAACTCCAGATCTTCTCCCCGTTCTTAAAGAAGCTGGTGTTATTGATTCTGGTGGAGCGGGGCTTCTTTATACAATTGAAGGAATGTGCAAGGAAATCATGGGTGAAGAACTCGCCGATACTATTTTTAATGGTCCAACGACGAATGTTGATATTGCCGACGGAGAAGCCTTCAATGAAGATTCAAAACTCGATTACGGATATTGCACGGAATTTATCCTTCAGCTTCTAAAGTCGAAGGCAAACCCGGAAGACGTAGATCTTCAGTCTTTCATTGATTTTTATTCAACGATTGGCGATTCCATCGTTGCCATAAAACAAAAAAGCATCATTAAAATCCACGTTCACACAAAAGAGCCATGGAAAGTTATCAAATTCGCTCAACAATATGGTGAATTCATTACTTTCAAAATGGAAAACATGACGATTCAACATAACGAAAAGCTGCTCAAGGAAATGCCGATTGATGGAGAAGACGTGAAAATGTCTGATGACGTCAAACCTCAGCCATTGAAACATTCCAAGGTTCAATTGGTTGCTGTTGCTCCTTCCAAAGAAATCGGAAAGATTTTTGAAGAGATGGGCGTAAAGGGAATAATCACTGGCGGACAGACGATGAATCCATCCGCACAAGATTTCTTAAACATGTTCGACTATGTTAATGCGGATGATGTTATCGTTTTCCCTAATAACGGCAATGTGATTATGACGGCAGAACAAGCCGCTAAACTTTATACGAAATCACGTATTCATGTTCTTCAATCAAAATCCACAGTTCAAGCTTATTCGGCAATGAAAATGGCCGATTTCGATAATAGCGTCGAAGACAATATCAACGTTATGGAAGAACAAATGAAGTCGGTTGTTTCTTTGGAAATTTCCAAATCAATCAGAGATTCGAAGAACAACGGCATCTCGATTAAGAAAAATGATTACATCGGCATCATGGGTGGAAAAATCGTTTCCCATGATCGCCTGGCTATGGCTGCGACAAAGAAGATGATGAAATTCGTTCCAAACATGGATGAGAAAGCCATCATCACGATTTTCTATGGCAAGAATGCGACAGAGAAAATGAAAGCCGACTTGAAAGCTCTTCTCGAAAAAGAATATCCAATGATGGATGTTCTCGAAGTGGAAGGCGGACAGCCAGTCTATCATTTTGTAATAGCTATCGAATAAAATTAGTTTCTGAATCTAATTAGAAACGTATATGACCGTCAGCAATGACGGTCTTTTCATATTGGATAAGTTAGGCAAGAAATTAAAGAAAACAGTTTCAAATACGATGAGGAGTTCTTTTTTATGCCATAAGCGAATCGATTATCAATATTATTTGAGGAAAAACATTTGTTTTTACGCCTAGGGCAGCAAATAACAGAGGACGTTCAGACTTGCTCTTTAACGCCCAAATAAAGATTGAATGGTTATGTTGTGTTTTAGGTTTCTTAAACTCAGACATGAAGAACTCGTGATTGGATAAATTAAAAAAGACAAATGAATATGGTGATTTGGTAATCTAAACTTTTTAAAAAGATAGACAATGTATAATTCGATTATTTCCTTGCTTTTCGCATTTTTAGAAGTCAATAGAAAAAATATCAAAAACTGATATTTAAGTCTAAGAAATTTCTTTAAAATCGACCACAAATAAAACTAATAAATCATTTAATGACAAAAAGAATAAAAAGAAATGTTTTCTTGTGTACATTATATTTTTAAAAACGTTAAAACATTAGATTTTAACGAAAGAAAGCGGCTTTTTTATTTCTTTACTTAAAACTTACTGATTTCTAATAATTAAGGCGAATTAAGGCGTATCTGGTGGGGAGGATGCGCCTCATTCTTCTTGCTTATTTAGAATGACCTACATACTGAGTTTATCTTACATAGGGATTGCTTCAATAAAAGGAGTTTTTTCTTTATGAAAGTCAATTCTTTTTCTTTTATGGATTATTCTTCTTTAAGAGAGCTTTCTAAGAAAAAGAATTCACCTCTTTTAAAGGTGGTTATCGCTTATAAGAATCCCATTACTTCTCGAAGCATTCTATCCTTGGAAAAGCTTTCATCTGAAAACAATAAATATGCTCAAATAGCTAAGGAATATTTGTTTTTTCGGCTTTTGAAGGCTAAAAAAATAAAAGAAGCTATTTCGTTGGGCTCAACCTTTCAAAACGAGCTCATCTCCTTCGTTCTTGAGTTTTTGTCGTTTTTCGAGAATGTCTCTACAACAGAGGAAATATATTCAAAGAATGCATACTTGTATTTCCTTCTCTACTATTTCCCGTTTCTTGAGGAAGATATTGACCTAGCTTATTCTTTTCCTGAGGGAAAATACGGCGAAGGACTATATATGTATTCGCTTCTTAGGACCGCCTATGGCTTGAAGAAAATAAAAAAGAGGATTCGTTCGTTATTTAAGAACGCCAAAGGAATACGAGCTTTTCTTAGCCTTTCATTAAGAGATTCTCTCGATCTTT
>CAVGNL010000160.1:5388-8130 GCA_963630455.1 Prevotella sp. CAG:755 | reverse complement strand
AAAAGGAGCAAAACTCATAAAAACGGAGGGCAAATCAGGCAAAGAACATAAAAATGGGCAAATCGAAGTCAACGGAGAAGACAGACGGAGCAGTTAACATCCTTATAACTCTAGACCAAGCAATCCGAAATCAAGGACAGTCACAATCCATACACGGATTCTTCAGAGCTTTTGTTTATATAAGACTTTTTGCAAGATTTACGTTTTTATTCTCGTAACCCATTCACTATTCTCGTAAAAACATATCAAAATTACGAGAAACAACATTTTTTGAATTAAATATTTATCAATCGATAAGTACTTTTTTATGTGAAGGGTAGGAAAAGTTATGGGATTATTAAAATGAAAAGACCCCTTGTCGACTTTCCTACCATTAGGGTCTCGCTTCACTTTTTGCAGCCGTTTGTTTCATCTAAAATAATGTATGCAATTAAGTCAGTTCATCTTGACTTGATTTATAGTAGAACTTCGTTTTTGAATGGAATGCTATCGATAGCGCCAAGCCTCGTAACGCCAATGGAAGAAGCCTTCGAAGCAATCATCATGGAATTTCTTTCGCTTTCTCCGTTTGCCAAAGAAGCAAGAAAATATCCAATAAACGTATCTCCGGCTGCAACCGTATCCACTGCTTTCGTTTTATAGGCATCTACATGTATTTGCTCATCTTGGGAATATAACGTGGAACCCTCTTCCCCCAATGTGACAAGAAGATGCTTAACTCCATGAGTTAAAAGATAGGAAACAGCTTCATTTCTATCAGAACAACCTGAGCAGGTGAGAACCTCTTTTTCATTTGGAATTAAATAATCTATTTTTTCCAAAATCTCTTTCTTTAATAAATACGCTGGCGCGGGATTGAAGATACATTTTTTGTGCAAGGAATAAGCAACGTCAATGATTCTCTCCGTTATATCTATAGGAAGTTCTGCTTGCAAAAGAACGAAATCCGTTTTTTCTATCAAAGGCAAAATCTGTGGAATATCTTCCTCATTTAGGGCGTAATTTGCCCCATGGTTGACAACGATGAAATTTTGAGAAAATTTGTTTACTAATATCGTCGCACTTCCAGTAAAGGCGTTTTTCACGAAAAGATAATTGTCCAAAGAATCCTTTCTAATGGTTTCTTTAATAATCTCAGCTTCCGAATCCGTGCCGGCAGCCGTAACGAAAGTAACATCCGCTCCAGCTCTTTTTAGAGCTATTGCTTGATTGAGCCCTTTTCCTCCAGGACATACTTTCTTACTTAAACCGTTGATTGTTTCTCCTGGTAAAGGAAAAACATCAACATAATTCGTCGTGTCGACATTGCTGCTTCCAATTACTAATACTTTCATGATCAATGAATCCTTTTAGAACTAAGATCGTCGAAAAGATGTATTTTATCAACGTCAAATACAACTGAAATTGAATCGCCGTTCTTTGCATCAGTTTTTGATGGAACTTTGGCAATCAATTCCTTGTTAGCAAATTCAAAATGAACGTAATATTCGTTTCCAAGAAGTTCCGCGACTCCTATTTTTGTCTCAATTGGAGAGGAAACCTTTGCTTTGGCTTCAATGAACTCATGATGATAGATATCCTCAGGACGGATACCAGCCTTGAGCGTTTTCTTGTCTCTTTGCTTTGCTTGATATTGAGAAATTAGTTCTTCGTTAGAGGAAATGACTTTTTCAATATAATCCACGCGGTTCTTCTTCTCTTTCGCTTTATCTTCCTCACTATAAGAGGAGAGTTCTTCTTTCAATGAAACGTTATTGGCATTCAAACTATCAATCTCTTTTTGATAGAAATCGTTGCATTCTTTTTCTAAATCGAAATTGAGCTCGACGCTGTAGCCGTTTTCAAAAGTGATTTTATTCTGATTGCAGCTAACGTCTAATATATTCATCGCTGGGGAGCCGATGAAAATAGCGACAAAAATATTTGCTGGGTAATTGTAGATTTCTTTTGGCGTTCCGATTTGCTGAACGTGACCGTCTTTCATTACGACAATTCGTGAAGCCATAGTCATAGCTTCGGTTTGATCGTGGGTAACATAAATTGTCGTTGCCCCGATTTTCTCATGGAGCTTGACAATTTCGCTTCTCATTTGAACACGAAGTTTCGCATCCAAGTTGGAGAGCGGCTCATCCATCAAGAAAAGCTTAGCGTTTCTTACGATTGCTCTTCCGAGAGCGACTCTTTGCCTTTGACCACCGCTTAAAGCGTTTGGCTTACGATTCAAATAAGGAGTGAGCTCTAAAATCGTCGCAGCATCTTTTACCCTTTTATCAATTTCCTCCTTCTTCATGTGTTTCATCTTATAAACCTTAGTCGGAGTATTTTCGTAATAGCCTAAAGATTCTTCAAGAGAGCGAAGTTCGTTTTGATCATAATTCGATGTCTTCTTCAATGAAGAAATCCTTCTTTTGAGATAACGAATAACTTGGTGGTTTATTGCAAGTTTTTCAGTGCCGTCTTTATTGAAAATCTGGGTTTTGTATTTCTTGATTTTCAAAGAGAAGGCAAGGTTATCATAAACAGACATATGAGGATAGAGGGCATAGCTTTGGAAAACCATGGCAATGTCTCTTTCCTTTGGCTCGAGATCATTGCAAAGTGTTCCATCAATAAACAAGTCACCATATGTGATCGATTCAAGACCTGCAATCATACGAAGGGTTGTGGATTTGCCACAGCCAGAAGGTCCAACAAAAACGATGAATTCATTCTTTTTGATATCGATGTTGAAATCATAAACAG
>CAVGNL010000160.1:2252-5130 GCA_963630455.1 Prevotella sp. CAG:755 | reverse complement strand
AATAATCATCGGCACAGAGAAAATAACGCTTGCCGCCATGACTAAATTCCACTCCATAGTCATTGCTTCGGTTTGATCGTGAGTGACATAAATTGTCGTTGCCCCGATTTTTTCATGAAGCTTAACGATTTCGCTTCTCATTTGAACACGGAGTTTCGCATCCAAATTGGAAAGCGGCTCATCCATCAAGAAAAGTTTAGCGTTTCTTACGATCGCTCTTCCCAAGGCGACTCTTTGTCTTTGGCCACCGCTCAAAGCGTTCGGCTTACGATTCAAATAAGGAGTGAGCTCTAGTATCGACGCAGCATCCTTTACCCTTTTATCAATTTCCTCCTTCTTCATGTGTTTCATCTTATAAGCCTTGGTCGGAGTACTTTCGTAATAGTTCAAAGATTCTTCTAGAGAACGAAGCTCATTTTGATCGTAATTCGATGCCTTCTTCAATGAGGAAATTCTTTTTTTGAGATAACGGATAACTTGATGGTTTATCGCAAGTTTTTCGGTGCCATCTTTATTGAAAATCTGAGTTTTGTATTTCTTTATTTTCAAAGAGAAAGCAAGGTTGTCATAGACAGACATATGGGGATAGAGGGCGTAGCTTTGGAAAACCATGGCGATGTCTCTTTCTTTTGGTTCAAGATCGTTGCAAAGAGTTCCGTCAATAAATAAGTCACCATATGTGATTGATTCAAGACCTGCAATCATACGAAGGGTTGTAGATTTTCCACATCCCGAAGGACCAACAAAAACGATGAATTCATTCTTTTTGATATCGATGTTGAAATCATAAACAGCCTGAACACGATTCTCGTATATCTTGTTGACGTCTTTTAGAGAAACATAGGCATCTTTAGGGGCTTCTTTCTTTTCTGCTAAATTGGCTTTTTGGGCCGCAAGCATCGTTTTATAGACTCTTTCTCTTTCTTTCTCAAGGGTAATGTCTCTTTTGTCTTTCTTTTTAAATAATTCTTTGATTTTCATACTTTTGTCTCCTATTTAATGCCACTTCTTACGATTCCACGCACAAAGGCGTTTTGACAAACGGAAATAACAATAATCATCGGCACAGAGAAAATAACGCTTGCCGCCATGACTAAATTCCACTCCGCAGTCCCATTTGAAGAGATGAATTGCTGCATTCCGAGTGATAAAGTAAACAACTCTTGATTTGATTGAAGATAGATAGATGGCCCAACATAGTCGCTCCAAGCATTGATAAAGGAAAAAATAAAGAGCGTAGCTAGACAAGGCTTAATCTGTGGCAAGATGATTTGCCAAAGGATACGGAAAGAAGAACATCCATCCATTTTTGCCGCTTCATCTAATTCCATTGGAATATCATCCATGAATTGTCTCAACATAAACACGTTGAAAGCACTTCCGCCAATCCAAGGGATGATGAGAGGAAGGCGCGTTCCGATCCACCCCAAATATTCAAATTCAACATATCCAGGAATCATGGTGACAACCCATGGAATCATCATCGTCGAAAGAAGAATGTTGAAAAATAAATTGGACCAACGATTACGGAAACGTGAGAAGCCGTAAGCAATCAAAATGGAGGCACCAATACCAATGCCCATGCTTCCCGCAACCATAATTAAAGTGTTTAGTATTTTCTTTCCCATATCGATATATTGCCAAGCATCGACATAATTTTGGAAACGGAACGTGCCAGAATAAAAAACAGGCGGGTACAGGAAAATGGAATTGCTGTCTTTCATCAAAGACATCAAAATCATGTAAATGAAAGGAAAGGCGAAAAAGATAGAAATCGCGCAGCAAAGAATGAAAAGCACAATGTAGATAACTGTTTTCTTTGCCTTTCTAAAGTTTGGCGTTTTTCTTTTCGCCAATGCGTAATCGATATAAATTTCTCTAGATTCAACCATAACTATCTTCTCTTGTCTTTCTTTTGTTGAGCGTTATTCGCTCCCATGTAAATCAAGGTAAGAACTAATGTGAGCAAGAAAACGATCCAGCCTTCGGCGCTCGCATACCCTAAAGTCTTTGAGCCGATAGATTTGAAAGCGGTCTTCACGATAAGCAAAGAGGTCGTTAGGGTGGCAATTCCAGGACCGCCATTGGTCAAAAGCTGAACTTCGGCATAAGCCTGGAGAGAGGAAATAAGACCCGTTAAAATAACGAAGAATAACGTTGGATAGAGATTTGGCAGAATGATATGAACGAACTTTTGCCAAACATTTACGCCATCCAACTCACTAGCTTCAATGATATCTGTGTCAATTCCTTGAATGCCAGCAAGCAAAATAAGCATCGTTGGTCCTAAGCCATTCCAAATGCCAATGAAAATAATGGTCGACATGCTAGAAACATCAGTGGCAAAGAAATTGATCGGAGCGATTCCAAGGAAGCTTAGGAAGTAAGAAATGATATTGTAGTCTCCACCTGTGAATATCATCTTCCAAAGCAAGGCAACGCTTACCACAGGAATGATGCTGGGCAAATAAATCAAGACACGGAAAACCTTTCTGCCAACGATTTTCTTATTCAATAACAAGGCGATTAGCAAAGCGATGATCGTCAGAAGGAAGATTTTTACAAATGCATACACAAAAGTATTCAATAAAGCCCGTTTAAAGTCAGTGTCTTCTGTAAAAATACGAACATAATTATCGATGCCGACATATTCCCAAGGATCCGTGGAAAAATTCATCATCGTCACGTTCGTAAAAGAAAGAACGAAAGAAATGACAATCGGAACGACAGTAAAGCAAACTAGCCCAAAAAGCCAAGGCGAAATGTATGCGAAAAAGAGTGCTGTTTTCCTCTTTTCAGGATTAAAATGCCTCTTTTTCCGTATGAGATCTAAATCAATTTCTCTCGTGTCCCTCATAAAATCAAATCTCTTTCAATA
>CAVGNL010000160.1:0-2201 GCA_963630455.1 Prevotella sp. CAG:755 | reverse complement strand
GATTCTCTAAATATGGCTGATAATACTTGCCGATCGTATCTTCGAAAGTTGCTTGAGAAATAAATTTGTTATAGACGATTTCGTGGGTATATTTCGTTGCCAAGTTAAGGAAGAAGTTGTTGATATAGTTAAGATTCGCGTCTTCATTATTTAGGAAAACGTCAGATTCGGCGACTTTCTTATTTCCTGGGATGTTGAAAGATTTTTTCGCCATGTAGTTTTGTCCTTTAGACATATAGTAATTCAAGAAAGAGACAGCATCTTCTTTCACTGGCGAATTACGATAAACGCTTAAGCCAATCATTCCGCAGCTTGTTGCATAGGTGTCTTGTTCAGTTAACGCTCTGTCTTTCGAAGGAACTGGCGGCGGGGTTAAGCCAAAATCAAAAGATAAAGTGTCCCAGCCAAAGTTTGAGTAAGCCCAGTTTCCATAGAAACAGAAAGTCAAGTCGTCGTTTTTGAATAAATCGCCGCTAGATTGACCAGTCGGCCCGATTTTTGGCGAACTCTTTTTGTCGCCGATTTGAAGATCAGTAAAGAATTGGAAGGCCTTTTTTACGCCAGAATCCTCATAATTGAATTCTTTCCCATCTGCCGTCCAAGTTGATGAGCCGGTCATTTGAATCCACTCCATCAAATGTTTATATGGGACGCGATCTAACATCGTACCATTCTTGCGATTGCCGATTAATTTATAGCTGAGTTCATAAAACTCATCCCAAGTCATAGGAACTGTTTCGCTTGGATATTCTAAGAAGCCGGCATCCCCTTTCTTGAAATCATGCTCCTCATTATATTCATCAAAATGTTTCTTGTTATACCAAAGGGCGAAATCAGGAGACCAGTCTTTGATCAAAGCGTAATAATCGCCTTTTCCAAAATTAGTGCCATCATAACGATATGTGTCATTTATGTCCCAAAGCTCAATGCTTCCTGTAGGATTCGTTTCGGTTTTTATGTCAATCTGCTTTTCGGCGATATAAGGAGACAAATCCAAAAGTTTTTTACTGGAGATGTGGGAGGCAAATTCTCCGCTCTCGGTAAAGAAAATATCAGGGGCGGATTTCTTTGAGCCTAAGAAAACGTTTAGATTGTCGTAATAGGAGCCAGTGGACGCTACGATTTTTACTTTCTTTCCAGATTCTTTTTCGTAATCGCTGGCAATCTTTTCGTAATTTTGGATTTCGTTTACGTCTCCCCAAACGTAAAAGCTGACATAGTCTCTTTGATCTCCATCTCCTCCACAAGAGGCAAGCAGGATTCCTGCTAGAGACAGGATTGATAAGCGCAAAACGGATTTTTTCATAATTTTCCCTCCATGTACGAATTAATTTTATCGGTTATTTCTGAATTGCTAGTTTGCAAACTAATGAGATGATGTTTGCCGTTTTTATCTAAATGGAAGGTTGTTCTTCCATTTGAATCAATTTGAACAACCCCCGGTCCAGTTAGGCGATAGATTTCAGGATGAGTTTTGCTAGCATAAAGAACAGTTAACGGATCCCAAGACTCACGGTTACCATTCACGAACATCTCATAAGAAAGAGATATAGGTTCCGATGAATGATATTTTTCAATCAATGGATAACCGGTCTTTATTGCTGCGCCAGTAGAAAAATCAAGGAAGGAAACCATCACGCCAGTTTCCTTAAGCAAAGTTTGAGCTGACTCAATATCCATAGCGATATTAAATTCGGGGTCATCGTTTAGAAAATCCCCGCCCATGATGACAATTTCTTTTAGTTTTTGATTCAAAAGCGTTTTGCCAGAAATGTTTTTCTCTGCATCGAAAAACTGATAAGCTTTGGCAAGATTTGTAAGCATGCCGATGCAAACATAGGTCACGCTACGATCAAGGGAAGATAAAAGAGTGTCAATTATCAGCTTCGTAGATGATGAATACGTACCCTTATTTTTTGGCCCGAATTTTTCAATCAAAGCATCGTTATAAGGATTTACAGAAACGCCATTAAATCTTGACTTATTGGAATCGCAATAGCCAATTTTAATGTCATCAAGACCATAAAAATGCTCCACCGCTCGGATTGCGTCAGGCCCTTTTTCATTCAAAGAGCACGCATGATTGATGGCAATAATTTTGCAAAGATGCGCCTGATGCAAATGACTTAAAATAGCAAGCGCGCCTACATCGTCGCAATCAAAGCCAATGTCTGTATCTAAGAATATATTTTCCATAATTA
>CAVGNL010000159.1:0-3433 GCA_963630455.1 Prevotella sp. CAG:755 | reverse complement strand
AATCAGGCAAGCCAAAAGAGAACCAAACATATAACCATTATGTATTGAATAATATTCTAAAAACATATAATCATCCCCTCGCATATGTTTTCGGCGAAACGAACGTCATCAAGGAAAGTAAGCAAATATATCAGTTGCCGATATACATGATTGATTTCATAAGAAAATAATAGGATTTTTATTTAAATGCCCGAGTGATATTAAAGCAATGCCAAATTCCTCGCAAGGCCAAGTGAATTAACGAAACCTTCTTCGATTATTGAACTTTCCTAAATTTCTTTTTCAAGAAAAGAATGAATACGATGATTTCATGAATGATTAATGGGCTAACGCCTAAGCCAAACACCCATGCATAATCCCAACCGACAAGAGGAACGACTTGGAAAACATCGTTGACTCCAGGGGTGAAGATGACAAAGAATTGCAAAGCGAGGCCAAGAACGAAAGAAATCCAAAGAAGAAGATTGCGATCCTTGAAAATATGGACAAAGCTCTTTTTTACATTCGTCATGCCAAGCATATGGAAAAGCTCACTCATGGAAAGGACGCAGAAGGCCATCGCTTGCGCTTCTTCAAGAACTTCAACGCTGCATGTATCAAAGAAAGTTTTGATCTCAGCTGGATTTAAGGTAAAGCCTTGAACCATCCAAACTTCAGATAAGAATGCTACTAAAGTAATCAAACCAACCCAAGCACCATAGCCGAAAGTTATTGCATAACCGCCTCGGCTAAAGAGGGATTCCTTAGGATCCCTTGGCTTATCGGACATAATATCGCTTGGTTTACGATCTGCCCCTAAAGCGATAGCAGGAAGGGAATCGGTAATTAAGTTAACCCAAAGCAAATGAATGGCAATAAGTGGAGAAGGAAGGCCCATGATCGCCGCAAGCAACATGGCAACGACTTCGCCTATATTGCTCGATAACAGGAAAAGAATCGTTTTCTTAATATTCGCATAAATGCCTCTTCCTTCTTCAACAGCCTTTTCGATTGAGGCGAAATTATCATCCGTTAAGACCATATCAGCGGCGCCTTTAGCAACATCCGTGCCAGTAATGCCCATAGCAATACCAATATCGGCGCTCTTTAAGGATGGGGCATCATTAACTCCATCCCCCGTCATCGCGGCAATATTGCCATTGGCTTTAATCGCTTTGACGATGGAAACTTTATTCTGAGGAGAAACGCGGGCAAAAACACGCACATGTTTCACGGCTTCTTGCAATTCTTCTTCGCTACAAGCATCTATTTGCTCACCGCTCATCGTTTGAGATATATCCTCAGCAATGCCAAGTTCTTTAGCGATGGCGAAAGCCGTGTCTTTATGATCGCCAGTAATCATAATCGTCGTAATGCCGGCCTTTTTCAAAGTGGCAACCGCTGGTTTTGCGGCTTCTCTTGGAGGATCAACCATGCCAACAAGACCGACGAAAATAAGATTTTTCTCTTCTATTTGCCCATTATAAGAATAAGAAATCGCTAAGGCTAAAACACGTAAGGCATCCGCAGACATTTTTGAGGAAGCCTCTTCGATGTTTTTTATATCTTCCTTTGTTAATTCACGCACCTCATCATTTAGTAAGATATACGTAGCATGTTTAAGAATTTGATCCATCGCCCCTTTTGTGTAAATGATAGTTTTATCGCCATCCTTATGAACCGTGGACATCATTTTCCTTACAGAATCAAAAGGCAATTCGTCAATACGCGGCGTTTCCTTTTCTAAATCGGTTTTGTGCATATTAAGCGAGTTAGCAAATTCGACAAGAGCCACCTCCGTAGGATCTCCATAAACCCCGCCATCCACTTTAGCATCCGAGCAAAGAGACATGCCTTTGGCCAATAATTTCAATTTTTCCCCATCAAAATCGCCTTCGTTTTGAATTTCGCCATTAACATAAGCACGAACGACCGTCATTTTATTTTGCGTTAAAGTTCCGGTTTTATCAGAACAAACGACCGATACGGCGCCAAGGGTTTCAACCGAAGCCAAGCGACGAACGATTGTGTTTACCTTAACCATTTTTGTCATGCCCATGGCAAGAACGATTGTGACAACCGCCGTTAAGCCTTCTGGAATAGCAGCCACGGCTAGAGCGACCGAATCAAGCAAAGCCGCGCTCCAAGAGGCTCCGATGTTGTTATTTATTAAAGCCCAGATTATTTTCACAACTAGCATTAGTACGACTATGACCATCGTTAAGATGCCAAGGAATTTCGAAAGACCGGCAAGCTTCTTTTGCAAAGGAGTGTCTTCTTCGCCTTCATCGGATAACATTGAAGCAATTTTGCCAATCTCGGTATGCATTCCTGTAGCGATTACGACCCCTTCTCCATGTCCATAAACTACAGGCGTAGACATAAATACTTCATTCACCCTATCCCCAACGCCGCCTTCGCTAGATAAAACGATATTTGGGTCTTTTTCTACTGGCAAAGATTCCCCTGTAAGAGAAGCTTCATCAGCTTTTAAGGAAAAGCTTTTGATTAAGCGAAGATCGGCTGGAACCGTTCTTCCTTCTTCCAAAATGACTATATCTCCAGGCACGAGCTCTTCGGCTGGTATTTCGACGATTTTTCCGTCTCTTCTGACGGTTGCTGTCGGAGCAGACATCTTTTTAAGGGCTTCTAGAGCCTTTTCGGCCTTCATTTCTTGAATCGTGCCTATCAAAGCGTTAATCAAAACGACTCCGAAAATGATAAAAACGTCGGCCAACCCTTCAGGCCCTTCCTTATTCCAATTGATAATCGCTAAAACCAAGGAAATTATGGCGGCGATAGCAAGGATGAGGGTCATTGGATCGGCAATGTTCCCCCAAAAGATTTTGTACCATGGATCTTTCTCTTTTTCCTTAAGCTTGTTTAAGCCCTCTTTTTTTCTTCTCTCCTCAACTTCCTTTGCCGTTAGCCCCTTTTCTGAATCAACAGAAAAAGAAGAAAGAGTCTCATGAACATTTTTGTTTTCAAACATATTTCTCTCCCTATCGAAAAATCGGTAAGGTCTTGCGAGGCAGATGCCGCTTAGCTCCGGTCTCTATAGAGACGTGTTGTCGAACACTAAGCTTAACGCTACTCTCCTTAACGGAAATAGTTTAACAACTTCTAAATGTTAGTCAAAGTTAAAAAATGTAAAATTGAAGTATGAGAAAGAAAATGACTCTCTTCACTTCATCATCTTGTGGCAAATGCAAAACGATAAAGCCTTCGCTTAAGGAAATCATTGCTTCGTATGATGTCGAATACGCCGAAATCAACGTGGATAATTCATATGGGATGCGTCAAGCGTTAGATCAATCCGTCATCTCTTTGCCAACCTTGATTATTCAAATATCCGAGAAAGAGACAAAAAGATTCGTTTCTGAAATCAAAATTGAGGAAGTGATTAAGATTTTAGAAGAATAACGTTTACTGGTTCCGCCCTAAAACCATTTCT
>CAVGNL010000158.1:0-3734 GCA_963630455.1 Prevotella sp. CAG:755 | reverse complement strand
AATATTGATTTCCTCTTCCGCCTGTCATAAGGAAGATCATCATTTTTTCTAAGGCCGCAGCTTCATTTAATTTGTCTACCCCCTCAATCGTGTCAACCAAGACTTTGATTAAAAACGTCTCTAAAACTGAAAACAGCCCAACGAAAAGTTGAAGAACTATTTGAAGATAGAATAGGAAGTGGTTTCCTTTAAGTAATTTATGCGTCAGCGTAACGAAATTCTTCATTTTTTCATTATACTCAAAATATCTATCTATAGATATATATGAAAGAAACAAAATGGATTGTATAATATAGTCGCTATGGAAAAATATACAAATTGTTGGTGGAAAAAAGGGGTTGGATACATGATTTATCCTATTTCCTACCAAGATTCAAATTCTGATGGTTACGGGGATTTAAGAGGAATCATTTCACATTTGCCTTATCTTGCCGATTTAGGCATCAATATCATTTATCTTTGTCCTATATTTGCTTCACCCTTCAAAGATGGCGGGTATGATGTTTCGAACTTTTACGAGATCAATCCTCGTTTCGGAAGCATGGATGATCTTAAAGAACTTATTGGGGAATGCCATAAAAGAGAGATGCATCTAGTTCTTGATATGCCAATAAACCATACCTCAAGCGAGCATGAGTGGTTTAAAAAAGCTTTAGAAGACCCAAACTCCAAAGAAAGAAATTATTATTACTTTCTCGAAGGAAAGGAAGAAAACGGAAAAATTTTTCCTCCGAACAATTGGGGCTCTTTTTTTGGCGAAAGCGTCTGGGAAAGAGTTGGAGAGAGCAATCTTTTCTATCTTCATATCTTTAGCAAAGATCAGCCTGACTTAAGATGGGACAATCCATTGCTAAGAGAGGAAATGATCAATATCGCAAAATTCTACGCTGATATGGGCGTTGATGGCTTTAGGCTCGACGCCTGCTCCCATCTTATGAAAGATCTCTCTTTCGCCGACTCCGAAGAAGGAAACGGCGAAACCGTCTTGGATTTTTCTAAATTCTCGAATAGAAAGGGTTTAGTTTTTTATCTTGATGAATTTTCAAAAAAAGTTCGCGAAGGAAGAAATGAAATTCTTCTCATCGGCGAATCCGGAGGGTATCTTCAACCAGAAGACGCTTTGAAAATCGTCAATCGCACAAACGGATCCTTGAATATGCTTTTCAATTTCGATACGACGAATAACAACGATTCATATGAATCTTTCGATAAAAAAGACGAAGACATAAAAACGGATGTCATATCTTTGAAACATAATTTTATGCGTTGGTACAACGTTCTTCATGATGAAGCTGATTTGCCGATTTATTGGGAAAATCAGGACATGCCTAGGCTCCTTAGCCAATATGGTTCGGAAAAGTATCGCAATGAGTCGGCTAAGATGCTCTTGATAACTTCCCTTTTCTTCTATGGCACCCCATTTATTCAGTATGGCGACGAAATCGGAATGTCCAATCTCCATTTCGATAACATCGAATCTTTTTATCTTGACGAGCCAACGATAACCGAGGTGAATGATTGGCGCAAAAAAGGTCGAACCGATGAAGAAATTCTACGTTACCTAAACCGTTTTTCGCGTCTATCATCGCGCTCGATAATGCAATGGAACAAATCGGAATATGCCGGCTTTTCCAACACAAAACCCATTTATCCTTTGAATCCTAATTACCTTGAAGGAGTGGATATACAATCGCAAATGGAGGATCCGTATTCGATTCTCAATTTCTATCAATACGCCATCCTTTATCGAAGGAATGCATTGGTTAACGACACCGTTATTAATTCTCCTTTAAGAATCATCGACGAAAGACATCCTGACGTTTTTTCCTATTTTCATGATGGGCCAATTAAGTTAATGGTCATTTCAAATATGCGTCCATATGATGTTTATTTCTCCTTTTACTTCGATATTCTCGATATCAAGCTTCATAATTATGGAGACGTTATTTTAGAAAATCATGTCTTTAAGTTACGCCCATTCGAAGGTTTCCTTTTGATCGTCAAATGATTAAGTTCTATCTTTTTATCGCTTCCTCACCTATAAATAGGCCAATCTTTGAGAAAAATATCTCTTCGATTTCAGAAGAGAAACTCGCTTTTTGCTACAAAAACGAATTTGAGGGCCATTTTCTTGCTTCAGATAAATTTTCTTCTGTCCTTCAGCAAACCATTTTCAATCTCCATGATGCATTGAATATGAATATTTCGGTGCTTGTTTCTCATCGAGAAGGTGAATTCGAGGAAAAAATGCTGAAGGAATCCCTTTCTTATTTTCCAAACCAATGCCTCTTTTTGAGCGATATGTTGCTTAAGGAGGTTTCTTTTGGAAATTACAGTTCCATTCCTTTGCTCGCCAATGAATTCAAAGGAATTTCTCAAGAATTGCTTCTGACGGCCGGAACTTTCCTTCGATGCGGACTTAATGGCCTAGATACCGCTGAAACGCTTTACGTTCATCGCAACACTTTCAATTACCGTTTGAATTCCTTTATCGAAGAGACGTCTTTGGATATTCGTGACTACCATAACGCCTTGTTGCTAGAATTATATTTTCAATTCACAGGCAAAATATAAAAGATGGGAAGCTAAAAAAAGAACTCCGAAGAGTTCCGCTAATCAATCTTTTTTGCTGTGCCTGAAAGAAGATTTTCTGCCAAAACGTTTTCCCTTTTCGCCAAAAGATTTTCTTCCTTTATAAGGTCCTTTGGAGAAGGAACGTTTTTTGTCTCCCCCTTTGTGGAAAGAAACTTTTTTCTTGTGATATGTCTTTTTCCCTTCTGAAGAGAAATCCTTTTTGAAATCCTTTTTCGCGTCATTAAACGAGTCGCTCTTTTTGAAATATGGCTTCTTGTCTTTGCTTTCTGAAGCTTTATGGGAGAAATTTCTTTCTTTATTGAAACGATGGAAATTATCGCTCTGTCTAGGAGAGGAGCGGAATGATTTCTTGAATTCTTTCTTTTCGGCCGAATCGTTTGAAACTTCTTTTGTTTTTTCTTCGGTCTTTTTCCCGAAATTCCTTGAAGGGCGTCCGTTAAAAGATTTTTTCTTGCGATTACGCAGTTCTTCTTCTCTCTCTTCGTAAGAAATGTATTCTTTTTCCTTCTTTTGAGGCTCTTCAATCAAGAAACTAAGATCATCGAATGATGAATAGCAGGCAATGCCGTTTTCTTCTAACAATCTTGTTGTGATGCCTTTTCCGGGGATTTTTGTTTTGTTGAAATGCCCATCATGGATGTTTCTAACTCCGCAAGAAGGGGAACTTTCCATCAAAATAGCGATACGGATCCCGAAAAGCTTGCAAGCTTGCAGGGCTTTTTTTGCTCCGAGATTGTATTCTTTTGTTTTGCTCACGCCATCTTTTGTCACGATTTCAAGACCTTTGATTTCGCAAGGATCGCGAGGGATGTTAAGTCCTCCCATCACTTCGGGGCAAAAAGGAATGAGATCGTATTTTTCCTTCAATTTTTCAACTATTGGAAGGTAATTGTTACCTCCATCATAACGGGTGTTATCACCGATTAAGCAAGCACTGATGAGAATCTTTTCCATACGCTAAGGAAGTTTACTCTATTTCTCCTCCTTTGACTAGTCAAAGAGCACGGAAGATAAATATAATTAAAGAATGAAGCAATCAGAGAAGTGGCAAATACGAATCAACGATAAAACATATGACCTTTTGCTTAATTATCGAAAAAGAAAATCAATGGGCCTTAGATTCAACGAAGAAAAAAATC
>CAVGNL010000157.1:4409-5583 GCA_963630455.1 Prevotella sp. CAG:755 | reverse complement strand
CGGACTTGAACCGACATGGGAATCCCATACGCCCCTCAAACGTACGCGTCTACCAGTTCCGCCATTCCCGCAGCGTCGATTATTATAGAGAATAGAATTCACTTAAGCAAGAAAAAAGTATTCAATCTAGGCAAGTGAAGGGAAGAAAGCACAAGCAATGCCGAAATAAATAAGAAGAGTCGTAACATCCATTACGGTTGTTAACATAGGCTGAGCGAGCAAAGCAGGGTCTTTTTTGATAGCTGAAGCGCCCATGCAAAGCAAAGTTCCGATGGCCTTCGAAAAGACAATTGAGAAAAACATCGTAACGGAAACCAATGCTGAAAAAGTCAAAGAATGAGAAGCAAATTGCAAGGCGTGTTCTCCAGTGAAAGCCACTCCATTCCAAATATAGTAATTGCTGAAATCCATAACGCTTTCGCCCGGATATTGCACAACACCCAAAGAAACAATGCCTGTATATTGCTCAAGTGTCACCCAAATAAAGCAAAAAATGGAAACGAACGTCGCTACAATTAAGGAACTTCTAAATTCCTTCCAAATGATTTTTAGAGTGTCTTTTGGACCGAATTCATTTGTGGCCAAGCCACGAATCATTAATCCTGTCGTTTGTCCACCAGCGTTTCCGCCTGTATCCATTAAAGTGGGGACAAAAGATATTAATATAGGTAAGGAAATGAAAATTTGTTGAGCTTCAAGACGATTCAAGACCATCGTGGTAAACGTTCCGAGAATCAATAAGGCTATTATCCAAGGGATACATTTTTTTGCCCCTTCCCATATAGTTGATTCTGTATAGGTTTTTTCTGATGGGACGAGGTTTGTCATATGAGCGATATCTTCGTTTGATTCTTCTGTGATGACATCCATAGCGTCGTCAACTGTGACAATGCCTAATAAGCAATTGTCCTCATTTAATACGGCCATTGCGTTTAAATCGTATTTCCTGAACATGTTGGCGACATCTTCTTTATCCGTGTTGACGTGGCAAAACGGCGCGTCTTTATTCATGATGTCGGATAGATGCTGATCATCTTTTGACCAAATAAGATCGTCGAGGTCAACCGTTCCAACGAATTTTCTTCTTTCGTTTTTGACAAATATTGTATAAACGGTTTCCGCTTCGCGACCACGCTTACGAATGTGATCTATAGCTTTTTGGACAGTCATCCCT
>CAVGNL010000157.1:3753-4399 GCA_963630455.1 Prevotella sp. CAG:755 | reverse complement strand
ATCCCTTCTTTGAGCTCTATAAACTCAGTCGTCATGATTGCGCCAGCTGAATCTTCCTTGTATTTAAGAAGCTGATTGATGTCTTGCCTCATTTCTGGATCGGCTGCCGCTAAAACTTTTTTTGCTAGGTTAGCAGGCATATCTCCAACAGAGTCCGCCAAATCATCAGCATATTGCTTATTAACGAGCTCGACGAGTTCTTTATTCGTCATCGCTTGAACCAACGATTCTTTTAAATCTTGAGAAAACTCATCAAATAAAGAAGCGTTTTGCTCCGATTTTGTGTCTCTAAACAAAGTAATGATGTCTTTTATATCTAATTTTTCACATTCCTTAGCTATGTCAGCGTCAGGTATTGTGTCGAAGATTCTTTTTAGCTCTTGCCTGTCGTGTTTTCTTATTGCCGAAAGCAAAACGTCTTCATCAAAAGAGGCTTCGTTAATGTCTTCTGATGTAATTTCATCTATAGGAACGTCAATCTCTTCGATATCGACTTTTTTGTCGTTGTTTTCCATGTCGTTTTTCTCTTCTTCCATTTTTGAAACCTCCTAGTACGCCTAGTGTAGTCTTTTTCTACAATTTAGAGAACAAAAATTTGGTTTTAAATTTTAATTTAAGAGCAACATTCATAATCGTGGTCTATAAT
>CAVGNL010000157.1:957-3743 GCA_963630455.1 Prevotella sp. CAG:755 | reverse complement strand
GTCTATAATATATCGGCAGCAATAAGGAGTAATGAAAATGTCTGATTTAAAATTTATCGTTGAAACTAGTGCACGTCATGTCCACTTAACGCAAGAGGCTGTCGAAACGCTTTTTGGAAAAGGCCACGAATTAACCCCTCGTAAATATCTTTCCCAACCAGGACAATACGCTTCTACTGATAAGGTAGAAGTTATCGGATTCAACAAAAAAGATCCTAATGGTCCACGCCCTAGTGCCAACTTTTCTATTCTTGGTCCAACACGTAACGTCAATCAAGTTGAAGTTTCCTTCACCGATGCACGTAATTTAGGCTTAACGGCCCCTGTTCGTGAATCTGGAGATGTTGCCGGCTCTGGAAAATGCACGATTAAAGGGCCATGTGGGGAAATTGATCTCGAAGAAGGCGTTATCGTGGCGAAACGTCATATTCACATGACACCTAAAGATGCCCAAGATTTTGGTGTCAGCAATGGTCAAATGGTCTCTGTTCTTATTGAAGGAACAGGAAGAGCGACTATTTTTGAAGATGTCGTGATTCGTGTTTCTGAAAAATATGCCTTGGCAATGCACATCGATACCGATGAATGCAACGCCTCAGCGGCTTTTGGAACGGTATTTGGAACAATTGTTAAATAATATGATTTCTACTTTTACTTACACTCCAGAAAACGTTTGCTCAAGGAAACTTGAATTCACCTTTGACGGAGACACGATAGTTTCTCTTAAAGTGATTGGTGGTTGCCCAGGTAACACAATTGGTGTTTCTAAACTTTTGGAAGGAAGAAAAATTGACGATGTTATTAGCATTCTTAAAGGCACGAAATGTCCTGGCTCAAAAACTCATCAGACTTCTTGCCCTGATCAAATCGCCGATGCTTTAGAGGCTTATAAGGCCCAAAAATAGAATGGCCAACATTCTAATTTTAAACGGATCTCCGAGATTGAGGGGGAACACATATTCTCTTATCGAGTCATTCAAAAGAGGAGCCGAAAAAGGCAATAATAAGATATTTCAATTTAATTTAGCCTTCATGAATATTCATGACAGTATCGGCAATGGTGATCAACTGATTGACGATGACATGAAAGAAATATTTGCCAAATTAGATGAATGCGAATATGTCATATTTGCGTCTCCTTTATATTTCTCTTCTTTTTCCGGTTATTTGAAGAATGCCATTGATAGGCTTCATTCATATGAGAAGGAAGGCAAAAAACTTCTTGTTTTTATCTCCATGGCTTCGTCTGAGAAAAGTTCCTTAAATCCTCTTCTGGAGCAAAGCAAGCTAATTTCTAAATATTTGAAGTGGTCTTTTGAAGAATTAGTATACTTGCCTTCGTGTTTGGGAAAAAACGATCATAACGAGCATCTTGCTGAATTGGAAAAGCCATTTCAAATCGGCCTAAGCATTAAATAGCGCCTCTATATGAGGCGTTTTTCTTGAAATGATCTTCTTTGCTGAGTAGAATATACCCACGGCGAAAGTCGAGTATCAAGAAGCGGCTAAAAAGAACTGAAAAAAACCGCTAGCAACTCCATCTCAATCGATGGTAAGTGCTTGTTCTTAGAGGGTTCCACACCCCTAGCGATGCTCGAAAGGAAGCATTTTACCTTCCACCATGTGTGGGAGGTTTTTCGCGCGAAAGGAGAAAATATGCAAAAGGTTTTATTTACCTCGGAATCTGTTTCTGAGGGACATCCTGATAAGGTTTGTGACAAAATTGCCGACTCTATTTTGGATGCTTGTCTAGCTCTCGACCCACAAGCTCATGTTGCTTGTGAAGTATTCGCAACAACAGAATTTATTGTGATCGGTGGAGAAATAACTATTAAAGAGGGCGCAGAAGTTGACTATGAGAAAATAGCGCGAAATGTTTTAAGGGAAATTGGATATATTTCCCCTGAGATTGGTATAGGCGCTGACACTTGCGAAATTCTCGTTAAAGTTAAAAAACAATCACCAGATATTAATAGAGGCATCGAAAGGAAAGATGAACTCGATATGGGCGCTGGTGACCAAGGCATTATGTTTGGTTATGCGACAAATGAATCAGAAGGCTTTATGCCACTTCCAATTTCTATCGCCCATAAATTGGTCAGAACAGCGACGATTTTAAGAAAAAAAGGTGATTTTAAGCATTCTAGGCCTGATATGAAATCGCAAGTCACTATTGATTACACCAATGGAAATAAACCTATAATAGACACGATTTTAATGTCTTGCCAACACGATGAAGAGGCAAATCTCTTTGAATTCAAAAAATACATTCATGAGGAAATCATGATTCCTGTTGCCAAATCTTTCGGTCTCAACACTGATTTTAAATTTCTTATAAATCCAACAGGCCGTTTTAGTATTGGCGGCCCTGCAGGCGATACCGGCCTTACAGGAAGAAAGCTCATTGTTGATACGTATGGCGGCTCTTCTAGACATGGCGGAGGTGCTTTTTCTGGGAAAGATCCTTCAAAGGTGGACCGCTCAGCTTCTTATTATGCGCGTTATATTGCCAAGAATCTTGTTGCTGCTGGCGTTGCTGATAAATTAGAAGTTCAATTATCTTACGCTATTGGTGTTTCAAAACCGCTTTCTATAGCTATTAAAACATACGGAACGAAACACTATTCAGATGAAAAAATTCTTGAAGTGGTTAATACGTTTTTTGATGCTAGACCAGGAGCCATAATTGAATCATTCTCGTTGCGTAAGCCTACATTCAAATATGCCGATACAACAAACTACGGTGCATTCGGAAGGCCTGATTTGGAATTACCGTGGGAAAAGAC
>CAVGNL010000157.1:0-947 GCA_963630455.1 Prevotella sp. CAG:755 | reverse complement strand
AAGAGAAGGATTAAACCCTTAAGTTAATGCTCTTCTCGTTGAACATCCATTATTAATTTGGGGGTTTTTAAATAATATTGTAAGCGTTTACATCTTTACAATTACGAAATACAAACGATAGATGGCTTACTTTTTCGAAAGAATATTTACTTTTTTTGTGACTTTATTATTATGTAAGTGTAAGGGAAATACATCCCAGGAGGTATACATATGAAGATACAAATCGTCGGTAAGAATGTATCAATTACCGACTCTATCCGCACGGTCATCGAAAAGAAATTGACTCGTGTAGAAAAGTACTTCGTTAATGGTGACGAGGAAATCCTAACAAGGGTCGTCGTGGTCGCTTATAAC
Organism: Prevotella sp. CAG:755; assembly: GCA_963630455.1. GTDB lineage: Bacteria > Bacillota_I > Bacilli_A > RFN20 > CAG-826 > UBA4951. The sequence continues at coordinate 593 of CAVGNL010000157.1, read as the reverse complement.
GTCGGTGCAAAAGTGGAGATAACCATCTTTACAAAAGCTATGGATTTCCGCACAGAAGTTCGTGACAACGATCTTTATGCGGCTGTTGACTTAGCTATAGATAAGTTAGAAGACCAAATGCGTCGTTTAAAAACGAGAATGAACCGTTCCAAGGATGCAGGAAAAGGATTAGGACTTGGACGCTCAATCGCTTTTGAAAACTTAGTTGAAGATGAGCTTGAGGAAGAAAATGAAGAAGTTGTTAGAACAAAGTCAATCTATCTTGAGCCAATGACATTGGATGATGCCATAACAAGAATGGATGCTCTCGGACACACATTCTTTGTTTATCTTGATTCCGATGATAATAAAGTTTCAGTAGCCTATAAGAGAGTTGATAGTGGATATGGCGTCATTGAAACGGAAAATGAATTAAAATAAAATTATATACTCTTAAAAAAGATTAGAGTTCTTCGGAACTCTTTTCTTTTTATTTTTAAAAGTTAACCAACAATACATAAATGTTGCCTAAAAGAAAAAACACTTTATAATATTGACATGAAGAAGACTTTGACGAAGAAAAAAATTAATGGTTGTGAGTATTACTATCTTAC
>CAVGNL010000156.1:0-8958 GCA_963630455.1 Prevotella sp. CAG:755 | reverse complement strand
CATAACGCCGAAAACGGGCCCATATGGGTCCCATGCGTCTGCGGAAAGGCCTATCCAGTACGTCCTTCTCTTTAGTAAGAGCCTTGGGCAAGGTGGATTCCTGGAGGCAACGATATTTTAGAGATGAAAAAACGGCTTTTCAAGCAAAAAATTAACGAATATCGATATTATTGGATGAAATTCATCGTTTTATTTATTTGCCTACGTGATAAAATATCACTTGCAAAAAGGGTTTTGACTATATTTATGGATAAGAAAAAGAAAATAGGACTTATTGTTGCTGGTGTCGCCGAACTCGCCATAATCGTTTTTGTAATCGTGACTTCAATTTTGGTAACTGTTACTTTTAACGATCCCGATCAATATGTTGACTATGCGGCAAGAAACCTCAATCAAAACGGTCCTTTCATTGGATGGTTGCAAAACAATCCAACCGCCTTTTTGTTCATTGTTTTGATCCCTATTTTTATTATTTTAGCTTTAGATATCATTTATCTTGTTGTTGTTGCCACTAAGAGAAACACAAATCTTTCGGATGCCGAACAATCAGCGATTGCTGAACAAGCCAAGAAAGAAGCTAGAGAAGAACTTCTTAAAGAATTAGCCAAAGAAAAAGAAGAGAAAAAATAAGTTTTTTCTAGATTTAGATATATACATATAAAGACCGTTAAGAATTGACACTTAACGGTCTTTTGCAATTGAAAAAGACCTTGCTCCTATAACATTGACTTGGTGGCTTAATTAATGAAATGGTAAGCAACAAACATTCTAAAAATTGCACTTATTAAGAAGTATCATGGTTTAAAGAACTAATCTGCTTCTGTTCAATCGAACATTATCAGATAAACGTGGCATGGTCTGTTAATAATTATTTTTTAAAAAAGAAGCCTATATTTTCAATTTAAAATTGAATGCCAATATATTGCATTACTTGATAAAACTCGCTTGAAATTCAGACTCAAATCAATGAAATGACTATTAAAAAGTATGATCTTGTTTGAAGAAAACATAAATGAAACGGAAAGAGAACTTGATTCCCTGTCTTATGAATTGAATTTAAGTGGTTTGTCTTGATTTTAAAAAATATACATAAAGATTCATGATAAATATAAATACACACAAAATGTAAATTAGGTAAAAATTTTATACACTAATCATCGATGTTTTTTCTTAAAAAATTATTTAAAAACAATTGACAACAAGATTCCTTTTTATGATAATATCACACGAGAAACGCAAAGTCAGAGAAATCTGGCGGCGCAAAGCTAAAGGGCCTTCGAATGAGATGGCAGCCAGTTACCGCGGGGCAAATAAAAGCATACCGAACTAGCGCGGAAACTGGGAAGGAATCGCTAATTGTCCCAATTTGGGCTCTTTCTTCTATAACTTCTTGGTGAGAATAATTTGGATCTCATGCGGGGCTATTGCCTATCTCCAAGATGGAAAGGAAGGAAAAAATCAACTGAGCGATTTTTCTCATTCGCTCTCCATGTTTTCATTTTTGGAGGCAAACGCTTTGGCACTATTTGGAAAAAAGAAACCTAATACGTCAGAGCCTTCACCAAAGAGCAATTCTTTAGATAAATCGAAGAATCAAGATTCTTTGCTTTACCCTACGAGCGCGAAATACGCGCGTAGGCGCAAGCAAAGAAATGTTGCACTCATTGTTTCTGGCGTAGGGCTTACTGGAGTCATGATGCTTGGCATCATTTCCTTTTTAGGTCGCGTCTCTGGTCAATTCACCATAAAGATGGATCCACGCGTAGCGCCTACATCAATGAAGCTCTTTGACAAGGTAGACGGAGATGCTAAGCAGCTTATAACCGCCAAGGGTCTTGATAACGCCTACGTTGTTGGAGCGGATCGTGTATTTAAGTATGTCGATTCTCTTAAGAACAATAACGACCTTAGCGGTTCGAATAATTTGACAGATACTAAGACCAATGATGGAGAAGAAGAGAAAATAGATCTCGCTCTAGTTTTTACTTTCTATGCGGAAAATATCTCCAAATCTGAAGATGCTATCTTTGACTATGATATGGCTATTGACGATTATGTTTCACCAACTAACACCGCCGTTCAACCATATTCCTATCTTCGAGTTGCTCTTTTCGAGAATTTGTATCAAGAAGATGGCAACGGAAGTCATGACTGCACGATATATGCGCTCGAAAGCACTCAATTGAATGCTGCTGGCGACTATAGAGAGCCTTTATCGACTTATCGAGAAGCCGATCGTAGTCCAAGATATACGTATAACAATATAGACTATTGCACACCGTTCGAAGATTCTTACACGATTTTTAGTCGTGAAGGAATAACCTTAAGTCCATCCCAAAAAATGAGATTTACGGTTGTCGCGTGGTTCGAAGGAAACGATTCAGATTGTAGAGGTAGCACGCCTACTGGTTCTTCAATGACCTTCTCAATGAGTTTCAAAGCTCATTAATGTAATCTGAAAATGACAAAATTCAAGCCTCATTACAAAGCAAAAAACAGCATTATGTCCAACCGTAAATTATTTGTGGTTGGTCTTTTGGCATTCGCTCTCACCTTAACGGCTTCCGTCACTAGCACTTATGCTTGGTTTGCTTTATCTGATGCAGGAAAAGTCTCTTTCACGAAGCTAGTTATTGGTGAAGATCATTCATTGCAGATTGGTCTAAAAGAAGAAGATGGAAACATTTCCTACTATGATTCCGTTAACGATTCAATTCTTCAGAGTCATTTTTTAAATTATGTAGCAGGTTCCCCATTGGCTGATACTTCAAGCATGTATCAAGACGAATGGCTTAATGAAAATACTGATTATGAGACGGCTTTTCCTGTTTTAAGATCAGCATATCGGGTTAACGGCGATCATCACAAGAGCGAAATTGCCGATAACGGGTTCTATCAATTTGAGTTCTTCTTCAAAGCGGACTCTGATATGTATCTATTTTTGGATTACACAGGTACGGTTTGTTCGCCCCTACATGAGTTGAATCAAAAATTAGCAGATTCCTCAAACGGGAGCGTTTCCGTCAAAGAACTGGACAACGTCGTTAACGCCACGAGAGTATCTTTTTTCTCAAAAGACGGATTTATCATTTTTGAACCAAATCAGCTAAGCTCATCAAGAACCGTTTTCGGTGGTGCCTTAGATGCCACGGTGAAAGACGGATATTACGATTATGACTCGCGGACAGGAAAGGAAATCGTCTATGGCGAGTATGACGATGAATCGACGCTTGTATATGAGCCTTCAAAAGATACCGATTCGACTCTTGAAGGCAGAGCCACTTGCTTCAATGCCAAGCACAAAGCCGGCATTCAAAGCTTCAATTATGAAAAGAGTGTTGAAAATGGCCTTTCTTTTAAACAAGAAACCACTTATACGCTAAATCAACTCGCAATAAATCAATCACAAGGTCAATTTGACGAAGAGACAATGAAACCTATTGCCAAATTGAAACAAAACGCCCCTACTAGAGTTGTAGTTACTATATACTTAGAGGGATGGGATTTAGATGTTACCGAAGCAATAGGAAATGGTAGCTTTACCCTTGCTTTAGCCTTTAGAGGCTTGGTAGCCCCGCTTGATGATTAACAAGGAGAGAATATATGTCTGCTTATTTTGAATACTTGAAGGAGATGATTGTCGCCTTCTTCCAAAACCTAGGAACATGGTTTAACATGAGATTTGCCTCACCTTGGGCACCGGTTCCAAGCGAATTTGACCATTACAATTCTCTTTTTGCTACCTATTCGCCAAATTTTGGCGTTGGAGGATGGATTTTCTTTGTTATTTTCGCCATTTTGTTTGCCGCTCTTATCGGAGGGGGTTGTTTCTTGATTTTCTGGTTGATTAGAAAATATATTCGCTTCAGAAAATCAACCGCAAGTGAAGAAAGGCTTCAAGCTGAAGTTGAAAGACTCAATCTTGAACTATATCAGACAATTAAAGAAAAGGACCGCGTTCTTGGTCTTCAGGTGCGCTCATTGGGCGTAACCTCTCCTGCGGGTGAAGGGAACCTAATAATCGAAAACGACAAGCAAGAGGAAAAAACGACAGAGGAAGAAAAAGAAACCTCAGAAAACGATATCTGTTTCCCACGTCTTACTCTTGTTGATCAAAAATACGAAGGCAAGGAGGTTAAAACCATTTTGCCAGAAGATGCACAAAATATTGATCTTGCTGGCATTTGCGAAAGGTTTAGAAATTTCGCTTGCTCCCAAATGGGTCTTTACTACACGTTAGATACGATTCGTGTTTTCTTTGCGGCGATGGGTACGGGAAAAATCATTATTTTGGAAGGTATTTCCGGTACAGGTAAAACCTCTCTCCCATATGCCTTGGGAAGATTTTTCCAGCACAACGCCGCTATATGTTCAGTTCAGCCATCATGGAGAGACCGTTCTGAATTGCTTGGCTATTACAACGATTTCACACATAAATTCACCGAAACTGAATTTTTACGTGCAATTTATGAGGCCACATATCGCGATGATATAAATTTAGTCGTATTGGATGAAATGAACCTCGCAAGAATCGAGTATTATTTCGCTGAATTCCTTTCAATCATGGAAATGCCTAATGTCGCTGAATGGAATATTTCCCTTGTTGCCGCCCCTCGATCAGATGATCCTAAGCATGTTACCGATGGCAGGATGTTAATTCCTCAAAATATTTGGTTTGTCGGCACCGCCAATAACGATGATTCAACATTTACCATCTCTGATAAGGTCTATGACCGCGCTATGTCTCTTTTCTTTGATAATAAGGGCGTTGAATTTAAAGCTGAATTCACAGAGGGTCTGCCTCTTCCTTATGCTTATCTTAAGTCTTTATATGATAATGCCATGCAAGATTATCCACTCTCGCAAAAGACTCTTGAGAAATTCCAAGAACTAGATACTTATGTCATTGAGCATTTCCGCCTTGCCTTTGGAAACCGTATCATGAAGCAACTATCTTTATTCGTCCCTTGCTATGTTGCTTGCGGAGGAACAGAACTAGAAGCTGTTGATTATGTCTTCGAGTCAAAGATATTGAAAAAATTCGAAGTTCTCAATGTTGCCTTCCTTCGTGATGAACTTATCAAACTTGATGCTCAATTAACGAAGCTTTTTGGAAAGGGCGAATTCAAACTTTCGAAAGCTAAAATCAAACTTTTGATCAAAACCAACTCCTAATTAAATTTATATGGCTAAAGCATCGACACCAAAACAAAAACTGACAAATGCCCAACGCGCATATTTATCGCGAATAAAGAAACTTGTTTCTTCTTCGTCTTCTTTTCAGTCTTTGTTGCTTCAGGTGCGTCAACAGGGAAAAAACTATGTTCGTCAAACCGAACGTTTGGAAAACAAACAATTCGATAGCAAGTTCGTTGATGAGCTTGAAAAAGGATTCGATGCCATTGATCACGTCATTACAAATCCTCGCACGTTTATAAAAGATGAGCCAGAAGTTGTTGAGGCTGGCCTCGCAAAGAAGATTAACGCTCAATCCATCACCCATTTAGCGTCACACACTCAATTTGTTCATTCTGTTGATAAAAAAGGCAATGTGACACCAGAGAGAATCCTTACGATCCATGCCGAAATTGACGTGCAAATTTATGAAAATAGATTTGTGATGACCCTAATTAAAAAGTGCGCTCTTTTCATCGAGAAACGTTTCAATTTTATCAAAGATCATGGCGAAACGCTTGATTCCGATCTTTTGCTTATTAAATCAACATCTAACATCGATGGGGCTAAATATGAAATAGATTCTAGAATTAAGGTGTCTTCTCCATCCAAAGATGATGGAAACAAAGAAAAGAACGAAGATATTTTAAGAAGGCTTGCTATTCTTCGTGAACGCTGCGCCTATTTTCTGCATTCTCCTTTTATGGCGGATATGGTGGGAGCGAAAGACGTTTCTAATCCAATTCACATGACAAACATGATTGTGAAAAATCCTTATTATCATGGTGCCTATGAATTGTGGAAATTCATCGACCAATATACTGATTTAGGCGTTTCTTATAGCGTTAAAGAAACAGAACAGAATTTCTCTCAACCATATTTCGAGGAAATTTTAGCTCTTGTCATGGCTGATATCCTCACTCTTCGCAGCAACCTTGTTAGAAACAAAAAAATCGACACGAGCAAAACAAAAGATAAAATTATTAATCCTAAGGTTCTTTTCACCTTAGAAGATGAAACTTATTACGATGGAAAATTTCTCTATGATCAATTTCCTCAAGCCAAGAGAAAACGTTCTAATCCATTGGCGTTGACTCCAGAAGAGGCCAAAGAGGAACGTTTAGCCATCGAAGAAAACCTTCGTGAAGAGAGATATAAGAAAACTCTTGTAGACGAAAACATTGAAGAACAAAAGAATAAAGATATCGCCAAAGAAGCAATTGAGCGTCAAAAGAAGCTCGAAGCCGAAGAAAAAGCACGCCTCAAAGCCGAAAAAGAAGCTGAAAAAGCCTTGGCCAAGCAAAAAATTCTTGAAGAAAAGAAACGCAAGGCAGAAGAAAAGAAAGCCCTTCTCCAGGAACAAAAAGAACTTGAAAAAGCTAGAAGAGTAATCAGACGCAAAGCTCGCGAAGATCGCAATGAAAAAAATAAATCGGTGGAAAATGAAGATATAAATCTTCAGGAAGTTTTGTCTATCCAAGAGGAAAAGCCAATTATTGAGACCCCTATAGAAGAGCAAATTATTGAATCGCCTATAGATAATTTAACAATAGAAACAAATATCGAAGAACCCATTGTCGAAGAAATACGTGTTAATGAGCCAATAGTCGAGGAAACGTCTATTGAAGAAAAACCCACGGAAAATGAGACTACTACAATAGAAGAAACTCCTGTTGCAAAAGAAGAAACAAAAGACGAATCTCAAAACGTTGAAATACTTCCTAAAGAGGAAACCAACATAGACAAAGAGCCAATCAACGACACCAATATTGAAGATTTGGCCTCTAGAAATGCTGAAGAAGAGACTACAGAAGAACCTGAGCCAGAAACAAGTTCAATTTCCAATTCGAAGACTATTTCTGAGCAAAATATCGAAGAAACACCAGCAAAACCCCTTCCAAACGAAGAAAAGCAAAAAAAGAAAACCTCATCTCGTAAAAAGAAGGAACAAACTTCTAAGAAAGACGAAGAAAATAAAGAAAAGATCAGCAAACCACGAAAACCCCGCAAGAAAAAAGAGCCGGCAGATGTCATTGAAACAAAATCTCTCGTTGAGGAAAGCGCTCCTAAATTAGATGAACCAAAAGTCGAAGAGGAACCAACTAATAAAGGCGACACTTCTCCATCAGCGCAAAAGGAAAATACATCTAAAGATAAATATGTTCGCGACGTACCAACCTTTAGGGCTGAAAAGAATTATGTTTTCATTAAAACAAGGAAGAGCGATAAGGCAAAGAAGGTTGTCCTGAAAGGGAAACTTAAGATATGAAGAAGATCGTTTCAAGAATTATCGACATTATCCTCGGCATAGTTCTTGTTTTCATGATTTATGTTCAAGCTTCGATGCTCATAAGCCAATCTAAGCCAGAGAATTATGGCGTCCCATCTGTTTTTGGGACTTCTTTCCTTTATGTAGCCACCGATTCCATGGAAGGAGATAATCCCGATTCCTTGAATACTGGCACTGGCGTTATCATCAAAAAAGATGATCCTAAAAACGTTAAGGTTGGTGATGTTATTACGTTTTATTATCCAAAATTAAACGCCCCTGATACTCATAGGGTTTTAGAAATCAAAAATGATTCAAACGGTTTGGTATTTTATACGCGTGGGGATAATTTGCATGCTTGGTCATGCTCTGGCACGTGTCCTGAAACGGCTTGGGAAGAAGTTAAAGAACAATATTACATTGGCACTGTTGTTTCCCATTCTGACGCCTTTGGAACGTTTTTAACCTACGTTTCCCCACAAGCGGCAGGCGCTGCTGGGAAGACAGCTTGGCTTGTCCCTCTTTTAATTTTCGTTCCGATAGCGATTATCGTTGGAACAAGCGTTACTGAGACAATTATTAAATACAAAAAAGAAAAAAAGGCCTACGAAATTGATTTATATGCCGCAATGGATGAAGCTGGAGTTGATAGGAACGACGAAAGAGCAATGATTCTCTTTGAAGAAAAATATAATTTGAAAAAAGAATTAAGAGAAGAGATGGAAAAAGCTAAGGAAATCGAAAAAAAGAAACTTCGAAAACAATTAGAAAAAGAGGCAAAATTAAAGAAGAAAGAAGGAGGAAAGAAAGATGACGAAGAAAATTAACTTGTTACGTAATCTGATAATGATCGGCTTCGTTCTTTTGGCTTTCTTTGTTGCTGGAATAATCCTTTGCGCCATAGGTTTGATGAGCGGCACTGAAATCATGAGCAAAGGAACTTATGTTCTAATCATTTTAATTTGTTATTTTTCAACTGTCGCATGCATGGTTTTCATGTTTCAATTTTTTGCTCAAAGAGAGTTGCTCTTTCGCCGACAAACATGGATTAAAACGATTTTTGACGATGACGTTACTATATGGGATGACGAGACATTTGAAAGGAACGTTAACAAACGTTTGGGCAAAAAGTTATCTGATAACATTGAAATGACAGGCGTTATTTACATGCATGGTTTTAATAATCAGCAGCTTTTTACCTTTAGGCAAGTTGATATCTTCGCTCTTAACGAGATAACCCTTGGTGCCATCGATAAAGAAATGAATGGTAAGGAAAATTGGCTTTACGGCATCAACAGAGAAAATAAATATCTTTTCTATGCTCAAGTTCCTTCAAAAGAGGAATTTTTCAATACTCTTAAAAACATTGTCAATACAATAAACGAAGAATTGGGCAGACGTCCTTCATTGCCTATGGCTTTCGTTATGATTGGGACGAATATAATCGGAAAGAACCAAACGATTTATGAAGCGGTTGAATATGCGAACACGGCTGCTAACTATGATGCTGGTAT
>CAVGNL010000155.1:0-14403 GCA_963630455.1 Prevotella sp. CAG:755 | reverse complement strand
ATGGAGAACTCGCCAATAACAAGGAACCTAAAGATCGAGATATCGCAATGGTTTTTCAATCTTATGCTTTATATCCTCAAATGTCGGCTTATGATAACATTGCTTTCGGTTTGAAGCTTAGAAAAATACCTGAAGAAGTCAAAGATAAAAACGGTAATCCGGTTTATGTGGTCGACAGAAAGCAAATAAAAGAGCTGAAGAAAAAAATTAGGGAATTAAAGAATGAGGGAAGAGACAATGAAAAACAAATCTTCGAACTCGATGAGAAAATCACTTCTTTAAAGGTCAATCCTAGCGCGATAAAAGTACGTTATAAGCATATGTCGAAGGATGAGATTGATGCCAGAGTTCAAAACGTTGCCGAAATCCTAAATATCAAAGAACTTCTTTATCGCAAACCAGCTGACATGTCTGGCGGACAAAGGCAGAGGGTCGCTCTTGGCAGATGCATGGTTCGTGAGCCAAAAGCTTTCTTGCTTGATGAGCCTCTTTCGAATCTTGATGCCAAGTTAAGAGCCTCAATGAGAAGCGAAATCGTTAAATTGCACAAAACAATCAAAACAACCTTCGTTTACGTCACTCACGACCAAATCGAGGCCATGACGATGGGTGACAAAATCGTTGTTATGAAAGATGGCTTGATTCAACAAGTTGACAAGCCGACAAATCTATATGACCATCCACTCAATAAATTCGTGGCTGGCTTTATCGGCACGCCTCAAATGAATTTCTTTGATGTTCAAATGAGAAAGAACGAGGAAAATCTGGAAATACTTTTCAATGATGGGCAAACCGTAACCTATTCTTTGAAAGAGATTTCAAATTTGAATCCTTCTTATTTGGATTCCGAATACCACCATGTGTGGTTAGGCGTTCGTGGAGAACATATCAAAATCTCTAAAGTTGGCATAACCGCTATTGTCGATTTCACGGAAGACTTAGGGAAAGAAACGCAAATATTTGTCAAATGCGGCAAGAATGAATTTGTCATCGATTTCCCTAAACGTTGCGCATATTTGCCAGGCGATGAATTAAAAGTCGAATTCGATCCGAAACACATTCATTTATTCGACCACGAAACGGAAGAATCGATATTCTTGGGAGAAAAGGAATGATTTTATCTGTTGGCGAAATCCTTTTGGACATGATTGGAGAGGAAAAAGACGACGGGATAGATTTCTCCTCCCATGCGGGAGGGGCCCCGTTAAACGTTGCTGCTCAAGCTTCTAAACTTGGCGGAGATGTTTATTTCGTTGGGTCGGTTGGCGATGATATTCCTGGCAGATTTCTTAAAGATTACATCCGAAAATTATCTTTAAGCGGATATCGTCTTGAAGAGCTGAAAGACCATAACACCACCTTGGCTTTCGTGACTTTAAAAGGAGGGGAGCGCTCGTTTTCTTTCTATCGTGAGAATACGGCGGATTACATTTTGCCAGCCTTGGAAGACTCATTGTTAGAAAAGGCAAATATCGTACATATCGGTTCGTTGATGCTTTCGAAAGACGAGGGCCTTGAATATGCCCTATCTTTAATTGAGAAGGCGAAGAAAAATGGCTGTCTCATATCTTTTGACGTTAATTTCAGAGATGATATTTATTCCTCGGTTGAGGAAGCCACAAAAAGAAGCAAAACCATCATGGAAAAGGCTGATTTCATCAAGATGTCCGATGATGAAATAGCCATATTCGGCTTGGATTATTTTAAGAGTTTGGCCAAAGAGCATCGTATATTTCTCTCCAAGGGCAAGAATGGCTCGGCTTATTATTACAAAGACGATATTATCGAAGCTAAAACGCATCTTGTTAAGCCAATAGATACAACCGGGGCAGGGGATGCTTTCTATGGGGCAATTTTATTTGAATTAGACAAAAAGAAAGAATTTTCTTTAGCCGAAATCAAAGAAATATTGATGCTAGGCAACGCCTGCGGGGCGCTTGCAACATTAGGCAAAGGAGCCATCGCTCCATTAAAAGGCTTAAAAGAAGCTCGGTCCTTTATGCTAGAAGGTGAGATAAAATGAAGATCCTGCTTGGTGCCTTATTCTTTGCGTTGAACCTATCTGTTTTAGGAACGATTGACTTGACGGTTTCGTCTTCTCCATCTTCTTTGGAAGTGGAATCCGTAAGCAATGGCTTTCTTCTTTCCTCAACAAAAAAAGAAGAAACTGATTCTTTCGTTTTTTCTTCCTATTTGAATTTTGAAGATGGGCAGGCTGGCGGTCTTGTTTTTGGCGCTAGCGCAAATGAACATTATTTTGTTTTCAACATGGATAGATACGAAAACAAGGTGAAGCTTCTCTATTTCAGTGAAAACGAAGGAAATTTGGATTCTTTGACATTGCTCAGCGAGCCTTTTATCGGCAACGATAAGATGACCGAGAGCGAAAAAAGAATGGTTGAGCCAAAGGTGAAAAAACTCGATCAAGTAAATTTAAAGGTTGTCGTCACCTACGAAAACGAGCACGCCTATATAGAATGCTTTGCGGATGGCATAAAGCGTTTTGGCGTTGATAACACATATGATTTAAACTCTTTAAATGAAGAAGTGAAGTATCTTGGCGGTTATTTAGGAGCCAATGTTTTCAATGGAAAAATAAATCTAAGCGACATTTGCATAGGAAAAAGCGATTTTTCCTATTATTCTGAATTATATAGAAACCAATATCATTTTTCGCAATTTTCCCATTGGAACAATGATCCTAATGGTCTTGTTTATTTCGAAGGCTATTATCATCTTTATTATCAAACCCATCCTTTCTCTCAATACTGGTCTGATATGTATTGGGGACACGCACGTTCAAAAGACCTTCTTCATTGGGAAAATCTTCCGATTTGCTTATTTCCTGATGATGGAAGCATGGGAGTAGGGTCTGGCGATGGCTATATGTGGTCCGGTTCATGCATCGTTTATCATAAAGGTGAGAGCCAATTGATTGATTCATACGATTGGTTTGAGGGAAATAACGATGGTCTTCTTGGATTTTTCACGCGTGATGGAAGCTCTTCGCAAGATCAGGTGATAATGAGTAGCGTAGACGGAGGGATGAGTTGGAGCAAAAGAAAACTTATTCCTCAAAGCGTTAGTGGCATTTCTGATCGCAAAATCGATTTCCGCGATCCAAAAGTGTTTTCTCTGTCCAAGAACGATGAGAAAACAACGATTTGGGGAATGAGCCTTTCGGATATGGCTTCAAATAAGGTTTATTTCCTCGAATCAGATGATTTGGTCAATTGGAAATATTCGACATCGTTTAACTTTTCTAGCCCTGAGTGCATAGATGTTTTTTCGCTTCCTTACGGAGATGGAAATAAGGATGTAATTACCATTGCTGGAAGATATTATTTGACTGGGAAACTCTCATATACCGATAAAATCGTTTTTGAGAATGAGGATGGAATTGATATTTCAACTCTTTCCGTCGAGGAAATAAACGCCTCAATAATTGATTATGGCCCTGACTCCTACGCCACGCAGAGCTTCTTTATCGATGATACCTCTTCCGAATATTATGGAAAAATCGTTTCGATCAGTTGGTTTAGTGGCGTCCCTGGCGATTCTAGAAGCGTCGACTCTGGCTCTTTTGCGAAAGTAAGATATCCATGGAATGGCGGGGGAATGACGATTCCTGTTGTTTATGGTTTGACTGATTTAGATTCAAAACCACGACTCACGGAAACCCCAATTACATTAGATAACGATAAGCTAACAAAAACAAATCTCGTTTCTCTTAGCGATTCTTCTTACGACCCCTCTATTAATGAGAATCCCTTGAAAGAAGTCGATTCGCATGTCATCGAGATTTCTAGCAGCATCCTTAATCCTTCAAGCAACGACATATCTTTCAAGATAGATCTATCAGATGGCGAATACCTTGAAATAGGATGGAATTTGACAGATGGGTATTACGTTGATCGAAGCAATCTCGGAAGCGCAGGCATTTCTTTCTCTAATTACAACGTTAAATATTCCTCGAATATTATCGGCGATAAAGAAAAACAGACCTTTTATATTCTAAGCGACAATGGCGGAGTGGAAGTTTACGCCAATTCCTTTAAAACACCTTTCTACGTTTTAACCCTTGCTTCGCCTTATTCAAGAAAGGCGGAATTCCTTTCCGCTGGGGAAATAACATTTTCTAAGCTAGAAGTTAATGAAATATCCTCGATTTATAGGGGAGAATCAGATAATGATGAGGGAATTATCTATTTATCTAAAAACGATGTTGATTTGGATCTGTCTTTGCATAAGCAAGAAACCATCAGGGCTTTTTGCTCTACTGGAGATGATGTTAATTTCAAGATTCCTGATGGAGAAGTAAATATTGAAATGACAATAGATGGCAATGAGGCAACAATAAAAGGAAGGAAAGAGGGCGAGGCAACTCTTGTGGCATATGTTGGGAATATCACGAAGATTTGTAATATCCATGTCCATTCTTCTTCCTCTTTAGATGTTCCTTTTTCCGAAAGTGGCATTAAGGCTGGTTCATTCTATCAAGATGGTGAAAAAATCATCGGAAGCAATTCTTCAGGAGATGGGTATCTTCTCTCTTCGATGAAAGGGAAGGATTTCATCTATGAGGCCAAACTCAATTTGAGCAAGGCCACAGCTGGAGCTTTGATCATCAAAGCCAATGAAGCGATGAGCCGCTATATATGTGTTAATTACGATAAAAATCTGAATGCTTGCAAAGTCTGGTCGAATAAAAGACAACTCGCTTATTTTAGCTTATCCATCGGCGACCTTTCGGAAATATCGCTTGCGATTAAGAATGTCGATAGTTTATTAGAGGTTGAAGTCAATAACGAAAGAATCATCCAAGTCACAATGGATGAAGACGAAAAAGAAGAAGGGCTCTTCGGCTTAAACGTCTTCCAAGGTACGGTTAGCTTCTCATCGATTAAAGTCACGACTTTCGATTATCAATTCGATGGAAACGACCTTGAAGTTTCTCTTCCAAGGCTTTCCCATATCGAAGAAATTATCAATGTGACGAATAAAAACGCAAAAGTAGCTCAGGGTTTCTATTCTTTAAGCGATGATTTGCTCCTCATTAAAAAAGAATATTTCGCGACTTTAAGAACCCTAGGCGATTATGAATTCTTAATAAGCGATTATCTAACCTCGTATAAGATAAAGGTCGACGTTAAGGAAATACCTGATATTGAACTTCAGGATAGAGAGGTGCAAAAGGGCGAAAACGTTGTGTTTTTCATTGGCTCACGCACATTAAATGAAGTGAATTTAAATGGAAAGAACTTAGCGGAGGATGAGTATTTGGTGAAGGATTATTGCCTAACCATTTATTCGTCTTCGCTTAGAATCGGAGAGAATACGCTCAATGTCGATGGAGAAGAAATCATAATCGTCGTTCTTGGCTCTTCGAATATCGACGAAAGAAAAGAGAATGCCCTTAATAATAAAGACGAAAGCCGATTACTTGCTCCTCTAAGTTTGACATCGGCTGCTTGTTTCTCTTTCCTTATTATGTTATTAGCGTTTTTCAGAAGGAGGGTTCTAAAATGACTTGCACGATAAAAGACGTCGCTAAAGAAGCGGGAGTGGGTTTAGGAACAGCCTCAAGAGTCATCAATCATTCCGGAAGCGTTTCGAAAAAATCGGCGGAAAAGGTCGAAGAAGCAATCAAGAAGCTCGGCTATACCGTGAATGCTTCAGGACTACGCCTACGATCGCAAAAAACAGGATTGATTGCTCTTTTAGTGCCTGTTATCGAGCATCCCTTCTTTGCAAAATTCTGTAACTACGTTGAAAAAGCCGCCGATGAGGAAGGCTATTCGATTCTCTTGGTCCTTTCACAACAAAGAATCGAAAAAGAAAGCCAAATTCTTTCGCAAATAAGAAGAAAAGAAGTGGATGGGGCCATACTCCTGACACACTTCAAGCACGATGAGAAAGAGACCAAAGGGCTTAATATCGTCACCATCGATCGTCATTTAGGGGAAGACGTGCCAATAATCACTTCCAACAATTACGAAGCAACCAAGCAAGGGGTTAGTTACCTTTATGAAAAAGGCTGCCGAAAAATAGCATATCTAGGAACGAAGGCGCAGGTTGAGTCAGAAGTCAATAAGCGTTATGAAGCTTACTTAGATACGATGAAAGAACTCGGATTAGAGGAATCAAGCGTCAACGAAGTTATTCTTCATGGAGAGGAGAATGATCCAATCAGCCATTTCTTCAAGAAATGTAAGGATTTCGACGGGATATTTGTTTCGGGGTATTCAATCACGGCATCATTGTATTCCGCCTTGAAAAAGAAAGGCTATAAGATACCGGAAGAGGTGCAAATAGTCTCCTATGATGGAGATTTTGCTTCTAATGAATTTTCCCCTCATTTCACTTGCCTTGATCAGCCAATCGAAAAACTGGCAAGAAAATCCGTTGAGGTTTTGCTAGAAAAGATCAAAGGCAAAAAAACAAAAGATAAAATCACATATCTAGATTGTGCGTTTAAAAATGGAGAAACAACAAAATAAGGAGGATTTAAAAATGAAAATCAAAAAATTAATTGCGTTGCTTTTGCCGACATTGTTACTTGCTTCATGCGGGAACGAGACTTCATCAGGGAACGAGACTTCATCAGGAGATGAGAGCTTTTCTAGCAACCAAAGTGGAAACGTTTCCGAATCTTCTGGTCCCGTTAAGAACCAAAATTTGAAAATCATGTTCCACGTCGATGCAAAATCAGCAGAAGGACAAGCCTATAAAAAGAGAATTGATGCCTTCAATAGCGCTTATAAGAGTGACGGGCTCAAGGTTTCGGCCATCTATAAAGCAAGAACGACTGGGGCTGGAAGCTACGAAACAGAATTAACGAACATGCAATTGGACGGAAGCTTGCCAGATATCATCACTTTCGACGCCCCTAATTGCGCTTCCTATGCCGCAAGCGATCTTTTGGTCGATATCAGTTCAGCTTTGACTGAAGAAGAGCAAAACGATTTCTTAACGATCAATAAATACGACGGAAAGATATATGGCCTCCCAATTCAGGAATCTTCCGCAGGATTTTTCTACAATAAAAATATATTCTCTCAAATTGGAATCGATGTGTCTTCATATACCGCTGAAAACCCTTGGACGTTCGATGAATTCAAGGATGTTTGCTCTAAGCTAAAGAATTCTGGCATAGTCACGACGGCTGTCGACATGCGTTTAGATGCCACGAAAGATGAAACGGCCACATACATGCTCTATCCTTTCATTTATGCCGCCGGAGGAGACTATGTTTCAGAGGATGGTTTTACGGCTACGGGCCATTTCAATTCGTCGGAAACGAAAGAAGGCTTCGAATTTCTTAAATCGCTTGTAAGCGATGGCTACACCTCTTATTCAATCGGATCAACCGATTTCTTCGACGGGAAGGTTGGCATGTATCTCTCTTCTGGGTGGACGATTCCGGATCTCGATAACAAATATCCAACGAATTTCCCTGATAGAAATTCCTGGGGGCTTCTTCCTTATCCAAAAGGAGTCAAGGCCGCAAGTGCTACGGGCTCATGGTGCTTTGGAATCACGGATAACGGAAACTCCGATAAGAGAGCGGCCGTGATGTTGCTTAAATTCCTAACGTCTGCTGAATCCAGCCAAGTCATTACCGATGCCACGGGAATGGTTCCTGCTAGAAGATCGGTTGAAACCGCTTATAAAGACGGGGATCCAGAAAAAACGCTTATTGACCAACTTGCCTTAAGTGGAACCCCTCGCCCAGCAACGGTTGGCTATCCAAAATTCTCCGAATGCTTCCGCCAAGTCATCTCCGAGATGAAAAGCGGCGATATTCAAACGATTCTTGATAGCAAAACAAGAATTCTTCAAAGTGAATTGAACAAACTCAAAAAATAAAAACCATTTTCGGTGAAAGGAGGACAAGATGAATACTTTAACAATTTCGGCCATAATTATTTTGATTGTCTTTATTCTTATCTATTTGACGGTTGCGATCCTCGATTTAATAAAAGCGAGAAAAAATAACACGAAATATCATAAGCAAGAATGCTTAGCGGCTTTTCTTATGGTTTTGCCAGCTCTTATTTTGGCTTTCTTTTTCGTCCTCCTTCCGATTCTTTATTCCCTTGGCTACTCTTTTACCGACTACTATCTTTTGAAGCCAAACGACATTCATTTCAACGGTTTTGATAACTTCGTCAAGATTTTCGAAGAAATAGCGGAGAAAGGAATGTTATATGATGCCATTAAGAACACTTTGATTTTCGTTGTCTTGGTTGTCCCTTTGCAAATAACGATGGCTTTAGGATTGGCTTTGCTTTGCTCAAGAAAGAAATTTGGCGTCACGATCTTCAAAATATGTTTCTTCGCCCCGATGATGGTTTCACTTACCGTCACCTCGTATTTGTGGTTACAAATTCTATCCCCATCGGAAACTGGCTTGATGAATTCCTTCTTGGCTCTATTTGGGATTGAGAGGCAGGATTTCCTCTTAGACCAAAACACGGCGATTCTTTGGATCGTTTTGCTTAGCGCTTGGCAAGGGGCTGGCTACCAGATGATTATTTTCCTTTCGGCTCTTGGCAACATCCGTTCCGATTTATATGAAGCAGCCAGTTTAGATGGCGCCAACGCCTTTAGCAAATTCCTCCATGTTACGATTCCGGGAATTCGCCAAACCTTCATCTACGTCCTTATCACGGTATTTATCGGGGCGTGCCGAATCATGGTTCAGCCGATGTTGATGATTGGCTATCAAACTAACGGCGTCACGATTTCTTATTATATGTACCAAGAAGGCTATTACAGCAGATGGGTTGGATTATCCTCAGCCGTCGCCTTGCTAATGACCATCATAATCGGTTCGATAACCCTGCTTCAAAGAAAGCTTTTCAAGGAGAAGAAATGATATGAACAATTCAAATATGGCTCTTGAAAAAGAGGAACTCATCAAAGTTAAGAAACCGGCGAAAAGATTTGTTGGCGACATCATTTATTATATCGTTTGCATCATTCTTTCTTTCTTGTTTCTTTTCCCTTTGCTATATATGTTCGCGGCTAGTACCAAAACCGAGGAATCGATTGCCTCTAGCGCCGGAACGCTAAGGATGTTTTTGCCGGATTTCGGCATAAATATGTTTTCTAATTACGCGATATTAATGCAAGACTATGGCATATGGAAATATGCGATAAATTCCTTTGCCTATGCTTTCATCGTCATCGTTTTGAATATTTTGGTTAATGGCTTATGTGGGTATGTCCTTGCTAAATTAAGATTCCCTGGAAAAAGCTTTTTGACGTTCATGGTCCTCTTCTTGATCGTTGTGCCGGTGGAAACATCGATGATTCCTCTTTATTCGATCGTTAAAACGATGCTCGGCTTAAAAGGAGGGCTTTCTGTTTTGGCCGTCATCTTGCCAGCCTCGATTTCGATTTATAACATTTTCTTATTCATGTCTTTTTTCCAAGGAATCCCTAAGGATTACGAGGAGGCTGCAAGAATAGATGGCGCGAATCGTTTTCAAGTTTTCTTGAAGGTTGTTTTGCCTCTTTCTAAGCCGATTGTGGCTTCTGTTAGCGTCTTCTCCTTTATTGGCGTTTGGAACGATTACGTTTGGCCAACGATGGTCTTGCCTTATGCAGGAGAAGGTGAATGGTCGCTTTACCCGATTCAAGCGGCTCTTACTTCGATTCAATCCACCCAAGGGATAACAACAGGCCAAATAATGGCTTCCCTGGTTGTCACTTCAATTCCGATTTTCATCATCTACATCGTCGCCCAAAAATATTTGATCAAAGGCTTTGGAACGGCAGGATTGAAAATCTAAGGAGAATTTATGAAAAAAATCAGCAAATTTACGCTCCTCTCCATTTCTTTATTTCTCATTGGGTGTAACAGAAACGATTCAAATAGCGAAAAATCTTTAGCGAGTTCCATAAGCGAAAGCTCAAGTTCGGCAAGCAAAGATATTTCAAATGAGAAAAAAGAGACTCTGCATTTTTCTTTTGAATCAGTCGATGAAGATTCAAAGACTCTTGAATCCGTTAGCGGAGATTCCTATCTAATCAATTACGTTTTCAACAAATCAAACCAAGCGAATCTTTTCAAAGAGGCCTCTCTCCCTCTTTTGAAAGAAGGAGTTAAGGGGAAATCCTTATACATGGATGGCTTTTCGACGAAGATTTCTCTTCCCTCGTTTAAGACGCCGAATAACAAGCTGACTCTTTCTTCATGGGTGGCGCCGCGTGTATTTGAGAATCTTAGCGAATACGATTCCCATAGCCTTGCTAAGGGCCATTCAAGGCTCACGAGCATTTTTAACCAAGGGAATATCGAACTTGGTGAAGGCTTTAATTTCGGCTATGGAAGGCTTGGGATGTGGGGGATTCAATTTGCTCTCCATTCGGATGATAAAAACGAGGATTTCGTTGTCGGTTTCTATGATCCGATCAATACCCTTTCCTTATATGAATGGAATTTCCTATCGGTGACCTTCGATGGCGAAAAAGGATATATCGGGCTGAATTTCAATGGGAAAATGGCTTATGAGGCGATTTTAGATGATTTAGTCAATTGCCATATCATTGAATCGAATGAGCCTTTGTATATTGGCTCATATGTTTCGCCTATGATTGAATATGGGGTTAACCGCCAAATGATTTCCGGCTTGCTCGATGAAGTATCGCTTTATGAGGATACTCTTTCACCAAAAGAGCAGAAGGCTTTATTCGAAAAATATGCAAAAAACGATGCTGTTCCTTCACTAGATTACTCTGAGATTGCTCTAGATAGCTCTGTTTATTATGGCGACCGTTACCGCCCGCAATATCACGCTTTGCCACCGGCCGTTTGGATGAATGAGCCTCATTCCCCATTTTATTACAAAGGCCGATATCATGTTTTTTATCAGCATAATCCCTCTGGCCCTTATTGGAGCCAAATCCGCTGGGGTCATATAGTAAGCGACGATTTGATTCATTGGAATTACGTTAAGGATGCTCTTGTGCCAACTAAGGGGGTTTGCCCAGAAGGAGTTTGGACAGGTGGAGCAGTTATCGGGCCTGATGGAAGCCCTTGGCTATTATTGACCGCGGGAACGACGACATCAACTTGGTCAGGGCAAAATATCGCCTATGCCCATCCAAAAAATCCCGATGATCCAGATTTGGTGGAATGGGAGATCGAATCGAGCGATATCATCGTTCAGCCAAATAACGACAGTCAAGGCGAAAGGGACCAATTCAGAGATCCTTTCATTTGGTATGATGATGGTTATTATTATTTGCTTGTTTCAACCTCGATTCCTAATAAAGGTGGATCGGCAAACGTTTACAAATCCTCTGATATGCGAAATTGGGAATACAAAGGCTACCTTTATGAATGCCCTTTCGATAAATATCCTGAACAAGGCTCTCATTGGGAATGCGTCATTATGTTGCCGATATCAAACAAAGACAAAACCAAGACCAAATACGTTTTGTTTGATTGCCCGCAATACACAGTCGATGGCTACACTGTCGATTGTTATTATTGGATCGGTTCATTTGACAAAGAGAATTGCCGTTTCATTGCCGATGATGACAAACCTAAACTATTCGATCATGGGAAAGGCATCTTCACGGGGCAAAATGGTTTTTGCTATCTAAACGAAGAACAAAGCGAAAGCGGTGCCTCCTACGAAAGCGGAAGAAGCATCATCTTTGCCATCGCTCAAGGGAAGAGCGCTGGCACCGAGCAAAATAAGACTGCCGGTTGGGCGCATAATTTCGCTATGCCGCTTGAAATATCGCTTAGCGATGACGGAAAAGAAATCATTAGAAAACCGGTCGAGGAAATTTCCTCGATATATGACAAAACCCTCTTTGCAAGCGATGAGCAACTAACAAGCGAAGATTGCAATGAGAGAATTTCTGATCTGAGGGGCGATACGGTTAAGATCGATGCGACCTTCTCTTTATCTCCTAAAGACGATTCTTCCAAAGCAAGCATCTCAATCAGGTACAATCCTACGACCAATGATTTAGGCACGGAAAGAACGAATATCACTTTCGATAAAGGCGGCGTCTACGTCGATCGTTTGAACTCCTCCCTTTATGATTATGTCGATAAGAGCGATTGCGAAGAAGTTTCTTTGGACTATTCAAAGGAACATTCGATAACGATTTTGATGGATCGCTCGCTTATTGAAATCTATGTCGATGACCTCATCTCATTTACGACGAGGATTTACCCCAAATATAAGGATTCCGATTATTTCCATATTTTCGATGAAGGCACGAATCTAACATTCAGCTCGCTTAAATTCACCTCGATGAAGTCCATATACGAAGAGGAAATGACTCCCCCATATTACGAAAACACGGGAAATCTGAAGGACGCGCTTCAATAGGAGGTAAGGAAAATGAATAAGAAATACATTGGTTTGATCTTGCTTTCTTCTTTGCTTGGCGCTTGCTCTACTAACAAAGCAAACTCTTCGGCATCTTTATCATCTAGCATCTCTTCGAGCAAGGAAGAGGAAAAAGAAGATGATACGATTTTAAACGGTGGTTTTGAAACCTCTGATTTAAGCGGATGGGAGATTCTTTACGGAGATAGTTACGATGACGATTCCGTCTTAAGCGTATCTACCTTCTCCTTTTCTAACGACGAGCGCCATCAGGAAATACCCATCAACCAAACTGGAAATTGGTATCTTTCAGGGAAGGGGTTTGATGGAAAACGTTCTTTTGCGCGAACTGGCGCGATTCAATCTTCCACTTTCTTATTAGCTAAAGACGGAATCATCAGCATGAAACTTGCTGGCGGGGCTCTTACAAAGGGAAAGGGCACCTCGGCAGAGATGAAAAAAGATGAAGAGGTTTGCTATGTTGGCGTTTATTTAGCCGAGAATGATCAAATGATTGCTAGACAGACAAACGAATATTTCCTTGAGCACACTGAAAGCTATGTCAACGTCAATCAATACAAAAACGGCGTCTATAACACGGATAATTTCGTTGAATACACTCTGGATTTATCGGAATATGCCAATCAATATGTCTATATTCGCATCGTCGATAACGACGAAGACAGCTATTACGGATATTTGAGCGTCGACGATATAAGAAATGGCGGGGAAGCCTTTAGCCAAGATGAAGGGACTTATTTCGTAAAAAGCCACGACTATAAAGAAAACCCTAGCGAACATAGCGAATATGAAATCGCCAATGGCGGTTTTGAAGATGGCTCATTAGCTGGATGGGAAGTGGTTTCGGGCGAAGCTTTCTCTAATGAGGGAGTCAACTCCGAAAGCACATGGTGGAATGAG
Organism: Prevotella sp. CAG:755; assembly: GCA_963630455.1. GTDB lineage: Bacteria > Bacillota_I > Bacilli_A > RFN20 > CAG-826 > UBA4951. The sequence continues at coordinate 1,120 of CAVGNL010000155.1, read as the reverse complement.
GCTATTTCCTATAACCGCGATGGAAAATACCATTATGGGCTTTATAAACCAAGCGAGATAGGAGTCATGAGATCATCCTCTTTCAAACTCGGAGGAAGTGGGTATATCACATATAAATTAGGTGGGTGCATGGATCAAAATCTCACCTACATTCGTTTCCTTCTTTTGAAAGATGGAAAAGAAATCGAAGTTGGAAGAAGCTCTAACTTCAAATACAACAACGATCAATTCCCCTATATCGCAAACGGGATGAGATTGTTGAATATGAATCAGTATTATGTGAATTTCTCTCGTTATATTGGTGAAGAGATGTTAATTGAAGTGGTTGATGAAAATTCCTCTACGGATGAATTGGGTTGCATCATTTTGGATTCTTTCGAAACGTATCACGAAAGTAAACCGACCTTTTACACTGAAACGGCCTATGAATACGTCGTTCCTGATAGTTACGATATCGAGCTTGAAAGTGACTATCAGGTCAAAAACGGGACATTTGAGACAGGAAATCTCGATGGCTGGACCTTTGAAGGGGAAGAAATCGTCGAATTGATGTCTAAAGACGGCTGGTGGAATGAAGGCTTCGACTATAACAAAAAAGGGAAGTATTTCGTTTCTGGAGAAAACGTCGAAGGAAGGGTAGGAAAACTTAAATCCTCTTCCTTCCTCTTAGGCGGAAGCGGAATGATTTCCTTTAGGCTTGGAGGCGGAAGAGATCCATTGAGTTGCTATCTATCCGTCGTTGATGAGGAAAGTAGTTCGGAATTGGCAAGATTTGCTAACACAAGCTTCAATGATTTAGGCACGTCTCTCTTGAATAGAGGATCTAATTTGCTCAACATGATTTCCTATCACGCGGATCTCTCCTCCTTCATCGGGAAAAGAGTTCATTTAGAACTCGTTGATAAAGCAAGCAAGGATTGGGGGCTTCTTTCGCTAGATAGCGTTATCACTTATTATCCAACGAAAGACTCTGTTCCAACGGATTCCTTTGAAGCGCCTAACCAACTTTCCTTCCAAGAAAAAGAAAGCGAATATCAGGTTAAAAACGGGACTTTTGAAAAAGGAAGCCTAGAAGGATGGACGCTAGAAGGAAATATCGGCAACGTATCTTCATTAAGCA
>CAVGNL010000154.1:0-6158 GCA_963630455.1 Prevotella sp. CAG:755 | reverse complement strand
AAGGGCTACGCTTTTTATTGCCATGAAGATACTTATGGTTTCCTTTCTTTTAAGAAAGATGAACTTTTAATTAAATTCCGTCAGATACCTCAATCGATATCTTTATTATGCGCCGATTCGTTGTTAGAACTATCTCAAGAGATTTCTAAATTAGTCGGTCTTCAACCAAAAGTTCCTTCTTGGGTGAACGATGGCGTGATTCTCGCCATACAAGGAGGGAGCGACGTTCTCCTTAAAAAATATGAAGAAGCGAAGAAGAAAGGATTGAAGATCGCTGGCATTTGGTGTCAAGACTGGTGTGGAAACATCGTCACAAGCTTCGGATACCAAGTTTATTGGAACTGGAAAGCCGATGAGAAGCTCTATCCAAATTTAAAGGAAATAATCCAAAAATTAAATTCAGAAGGCGTTCGATTCCTTGGGTATATTAATACCTTCCTTAAAGAAGATGCCCCAATGTATAACGAAGCGAAGAAGAAAGGTTTCTTGATTCGCCATAAAAACGGTAGCGTCTATCACATAAAATCCACAACATTCAACGCCGGCATAGTCGATCTGACAAATCCGGCAGCTCGTTCTTGGTATACCGAAATCATCAAAAAGAACATGATTGAGTATGGCTTATCTGGATGGATGGCGGATTTTGGCGAATATTTGCCGACAGATTCGGTATGTTACGGTGGTGAAAGCGAAAAACTTCACAATCGTTGGCCGACAATGTGGGCTAAATGCAATTACGATGCGGTTAATGAGGAAGGAAAACTCGATGAATGTTTCTTCTTCTCAAGAGCAGCCTATGGTCATACCTTTCAATTCACCAATTCAATGTGGAATGGCGATCAGCATGTTGATTTCTCAGACGAATATGGCTTAGGAAGCGTCATTCCTGCTTGCCTATCCCTTGCTTGTTCTGGAGCAGGCGTCATTCATTCCGATATTGGCGGATACACGACGATCACCGCTTTATATCCGATGAAAAGGAATGCCGAATTATTTAATCGTTGGTCAGAAATGAATATCTTCACGCCAATTTATCGCACACATGAGGGCAATCAACCAAAAAATAACGTCCAATATGATGATAAAGATACATATGATGAATTTATAAAAAACACGGAATCATATGTAAAACTCAAACCTTATCGCGAACACCTCTATGAAGAATATTACGAATCTAACACCCCAATGATAAGGCCTTTATTCTTCCATTTCGATGAAAAGGAGGCTTATATCAATAAAAAGGAATACATGTTTGGCGAAGACATTTTGGTTTCGCCAGTAATGCGTCCTAACGAAAGCAAACATCACTACTATTTGCCAGAAGGCGAATGGATCCAATTCTTCACCAACAAAGAATTCCCTTCTGGAGAAGGCGAGGTCGATTCGCCGATTGGCTTACCGATAGCTTTCTACCGTAAAAATTCTAAATTTAAAGATTTATTCGCAAGCTTAGCACAAGAAAAAGGAGGAAACTAAAATGAAATATTTTCTTGATTCAGCAAAACTAAATGAAATCGATTATGCCTACAAAAACTATGGAATCGACGGAGTAACAACAAACCCAAAGCACATCATGGCCTCAGGCAAAGAATTCTTAGTCGCCATTACAGACATTGCCAATTGGTTAAAAGAGAACGATTTGGTCGGAATGGATAAATTCCCTGTTTCGGTTGAAATAAATCCTCATTTAGCCACTGCTGAAGAAATGATAACGGAAGCCAAAAAGATTGCTAAATTATCACCTAATTTCGTAATAAAAATCCCTTGCACGACAGAGGGGGTCAAAGCGGCTTATCAACTCGAAAAGCAAGGAATTCGCACTAATGTCACGCTTGTTTTTTCGCCATCGCAAGCAATTCAAGCTGGAAGAATCGGCGCAAAATTCGTTTCTCCTTTTGTTGGCTGGAAAGAAAATAATGGCGAAGACACATATCCTTATATGTCTCAATTAGTCGCTATTTACAAAGAAAAAGGCTATAAAACAGAAATAATCGTTGCAGCCGTAAGAAACGGCAAACAAATAGCAGATGCGGCAGAGCTTGGCGCAGATATCGTTACGGCGGGATTGGCCGTATATGAGGATAGTTTCAACCATCCATTTACAACTTATGGATTAGGCGTCTTCCAAGATGCTTGGGATCATACGAAAGGAAACTAAAATGAAGGTTGCTTTTATTGGGCTTGGAATTATGGGGATGCCAATGGCATCCAACGTTGCCAAAAAATATGAATTAATTGGTTATGACGTTATTAAGAAAGAAACGCCGTTTCCTTTTGCTTCATCTTATGAAGAATGTGCCGAATTTGCTGATGTCATCATTTCAATGGTTCCAAAAAATGAACATATGCTGTCGCTTTTTGGTGAATTGAAGAAATATTTTCGCCCTGGGCAAATATGGATTGACATGTCCACCATCTCCTCTGCCACGAATCAAAAAGTCGCAAAAGAACTCGAAGGCAGCGGAATAGAGATTCTTGATTGCCCGGTCGTTAAATCTCAACCAGCGGCCATCAAGGGTGAATTGGGCATATACGTAGGCGGCAACAAAGATGTTTATGAAAAAATCAAGCCGATTCTTGAGTGCATGGGAAATAACATTATCTACATGGGCGATCATGGCGCAGGGTTAAAGATGAAGGTTATCCATAACGCTCTTGTAGGGGAAATCCAAAATGGCGTCAATGAAATATTGGGACTAGCCAAGGAAGTTGGCTTAAAGCAAGAAGATGTCGTCACTGCCATAAGCTATGGCGGTGGACAATGCTTTTATCTTGATACAAAGGCCAAAAACATCATTTCCAATACCTATCCTACAGCTTTTTCGGTCGAAAACATGAATAAGGACGTTCATTTTGCTCTCGAAATGGCAAAAGACGTTAACAAAAATTGCCCGGTTTTGGAACATGTTGTATCCATATACGAAAAAGCCATGGAAGAAGGATTGGCCAAGGAAGATTTTTCCGCGTCATATAAGATAGTGAACGAAGGTAAATAATTATGAAAAAGCCAGTTATTGGAATAGTATGTCTTGTTCGAAAAACTTTTGATTACGAGACCGCGTTTAAGTTATATCAGGAACATTGCAAAAAAGTGATGAAAGACGATTCTATCGATTGGGTGTATTACCCAGAAATGGTAATCGAGCCATCGGAAGCTAAGCTTGCCGGTGAATATTTCGTCGAAAAACACGTCGACGCCTTAGTTGTCGTCTCTGCAACCTTCCACTTAGGCGGGCTCGCTTTAATACTTCACGACATTGTAAAGCGCCCCTTCTTGCTCCAAGGATACAACGAACTTCCTTATGATGGAGGAAAGATAAGACTTAATGCTGTTTGCGGAGTTAACTTAAATGCCTCCAACCTTTATAAAGGCGGAGTAAACGACTATGTTGTCTATGTCGGTGATGATATAGATCACGACTGGATCAAAGCCATCAAAATGAAAGTAGCGTTGGAAAACTCCAATGTTGGTTTAATAGGCTTTCATGCGCAGGGCTTCTATAACGTCGGTGTTGATGAGCTTCATCTATACAAAGAGCTTGGTATCCTTATTAGCCATTACGAATTGAGTGATTTCTTCGGCGGAGAAGCAAGCGAGGAAGAAATCGACATCGAAGAAAAAAATCTTCGCGCAACATTCGATTGCAAAAAATTAAACGATTATCAAGTCAGACAAGTTTCGCGTTTAATCGTCGTCTGCTCAAAATTCATGAAAGAAAAAGGGCTTGATGTTGTCGCTATACGCTGCTGGCCTGAATTCGCTAAAAATTACGGCGTTTCCCCGTGTGCGATGATGTCTGTTCTTCAATCAAGAGGAATGTTACTTGCTTGCGAAGGGGATATCGAAGCTGCGTTAAGCATGGTTGCCGTTCGTGCGGCTGGAGAAGAAACCCCATTTATGGCCGATTTGTCACAAGTCAATTACGAGGAAAATTATGCCCTTTTGTGGCATGATGGGGTCGCTCCTTGCAATTTGTGGGATGGTTGTTGCAACCGCTCTTTAGAAACATATTTTGCCGGAGGAAAAGGCGTAACTGCCGATTTCGTTTTGAAACCGGGCAAGATGTCAATTCTCCGAATCGACACAGCTAGAGGGAAAACGAGGATTTATTACGAAGAAGGCGAAGCCTATAAGATGACGAAAGATTTGTCTGGAACATATGCCAAAGTCATCTTTGACCGTCCAATAAACGAAGTTGTTGATACGGTAACGTATACTGGCGTTGCTCATCACGTAATCATGGGCTACGTTCAATACAAAAAAGCCATTCGCTACTTAGCGAGAATCATGAATTGGGAGATATTAGATGGAAACTATAAATGTTACTGATCCAGAATTTCTTCCTTACGGAGAAGTGTTGGATTTAGAAACAACAGAAATCGTGAAATATCTCCAAGAAAAAGCCAAAATGCCAACAAATGGTAATATTTATGTCCGAAAAGATGAAGAGATGATGAATTTAGAAGGCATAGGTAAAATCCATGAGGTCGTTTATGGTTTGGGCGATATCGAAGTAGGATATTGCAATGGCTATAACTCCTTACTTAACTGCATGGAATACCATGCGTGCCCTGAAGTAGATATAGCGGCCGACGATTTGGTTCTTTTGCTCGGTCTAAAAGAAGATATACACGGAGGTATATTGGATTCGAAAGACCTTAAGGCTTTTATCTTGAAAAAAGGACAAGCAGTTATTTTAAAACCATACACACTCCATTTTTCGCCATGCAAACTAAGCGAAAATGGATTTAGGTGCGCGATCATTCTTTCGGATAAAACAAACATGGATTTAGAATCAACACCCGTAGACAAAACGCTTTGGAAGATCAATAAATGGCTCTTAGCCCATAAAGATAGCCCTCAAGCGTCTAATGGAGCTTATGTAGGCATTGTAGGAGACAATATAGAAGTGAGTTATAAATGACTGAAGACATTCTATTCATCTTAATAATTTTTATTAGCAATATAATTCAAACGATTACGGGCTTTGCGGGAACCGTTCTAGCAATGCCCTTATCTTTAAAATTGGTTGGAGAAAATGAAGCCAAGCCAGTTCTAAATCTGGTTGCTCTTTTAGTTAGCCTTTATATTGTTATAAGGCACATCAAAGACATTGATTGGAAACATTTTTTGGTTATTTTATTAACGGTTGGCGCTGGGTTTGGAACAGGCTACGCAGTGGAATTAATTCCGATGAATCATAAAATACTTCTCTACATTTATGCTTCTTTGATAATCGTTATCAGCGTGGCATTTTTCTTTATCGATTTTGAAAAAGTCAACCTTCCGAAATGGCTGATGATCATCTTTCTTTTTTTGGGCGGAATTATGCATAAACTATTTGTTTCTGGCGGCCCTTTTGTCGTTGTTTACGGGCTTCATGAATTAAAGGATAAAAACAAATTCAGAGCCACTCTTTCGCTTTTATGGATTATTTTGAACTCCATGATGTTTGCGACACAATGCATAGAGGGTATGTTTAACGAAAAGGTTTGGATTCTTTTTGCTATCGGCGCTGGAGCAACCATCGTATCCTTGCTCATTGGTTCATTAATAGCCCCAAAACTATCTAAAAAGGTGTTTATGAAGATAACGTGTGTCCTTCTATTGATTTCAGGTGTTACACTATTGGTATAAGATATGAATTTAACCGACACCCAGAAATCAATAATCCGTATTCTCTTTGCGAACAAAGAAAGCTCAAGATCGATTTTAGCGAACGCTTTATCGTTGACTAATGCAGCTTTAACCTTGGCGATCAAGCCTCTTTTAGAAGAAAAAATGATTCGGGAAAAAAGAAAGGACAATTCGCAAAGGGTTGGGAGAAAAGAGCTTCAATTAACCCTTAATCCCAATTACGGATATTTCTTAGGCGTCGATGTTCGAAAGCATCACGAATATTATTATTTGATGAATTTTGCTGGAAAGATCGTTAGTCAAAGCGACAATTCTGAAACTTCACTCATAAATTTTTATAACAGAAATTGCAAAAATATAATTTCCGTTGGCGTAACGCTTAGAGGCAACGCTTCAGCAGAAAACGTTAAACAATGTTATTCTTCGTTGTACGAATCATTGCTTTCTCTTGGACTACCCTTCTATTTTTTCAACAATGTTAATTGTTTAGCCGATATATATTCAGAAAACCACCCAGAAG
>CAVGNL010000153.1:0-2098 GCA_963630455.1 Prevotella sp. CAG:755 | reverse complement strand
AAATATCGGCGATTCAAGGGCTTATTCCATGAATGATGGCATTTTAAAACAATTGACGAGCGATCAAACGTATGTCGATTATCTTCTTAGAACAGGAAAAGTAACAGAAGAGGAAGCAAAAACCCATCCAGATCGCCACATTTTGACAAATGCATTAGGCGTCTATAATTCGTTGTCTTTAACCGTTGACACCCTTCCGTATAATGGGGAAACGATCATGCTTTGCTCAGATGGCTTATATAACAATTTGGACGCTAAGGAAATCGCCAACATTCTATCCACGGATGAAAGAAGCGATCAGAAAGTCGTTTCGTTAATCTCAACGGCAAACCATGAAGGCGGATCAGACAATATCGGAGTGGCTCTTTGGGAGTGCATTAATAAATGATAGAAATCGGTGACAAAATAGATGAGCGATATCGAATAACAGGACGAATAGCCCATGGTGGGATGGCTGACGTTTATGAAGCTTTTGATGTTGTTTTAAGACATATCGTTGCTCTTAAAGTCATGCGTGAAGACATGGCAAAAGACCCCAAGAACATCGAGCGCTTCAACCATGAATGCAAGATTGCCTCATCGCTAAACAATCCAAATGTAGTCAAATGGGAAGGCCAAGGCATGATCGATGGCAGACCATATATGGCTAACGAATATGTTGAAGGGAGAACTTTGCGCGACAAATTAAACGTTGCCGCTGGCCATAATCTCTCTCCTGCCGAAGCTTGTGAAGCGATGTTGCAACTGACTTCGGGAATTTCCTACATCCACAATCATGGCATTATTCATTGCGACATAAAACCTGATAATCTTTTTTATTTAGCAGACGGCTCGATAAAAATAACGGATTTCGGCATCGCTCAATTCAAGAACGAGATCCGAGTTGATAAAAATGCCATAAGCGGAACCGTCTATTATTGCGCACCGGAAGTCCTTATGGGCAAAGAACCATCGGTGGCTTCAGATATTTATTCGATGGGCGTCGTTTTTTATGAACTTCTTACCGGAACGATTCCTTTTGACGCACCAACAGCTGAGGAAATAGCTCTCAAACAAATAAAAACAAAATTTCCTGAACCGTCAAAAATTCTTTCTTCGATTCCTCAGGTTTTAGATAAAATTGTCATTACCGCTTGTAGAAAACGACCAGAAGAAAGATTTTCTTCCGCTCTTTTGATGCATCAAGCAATCGAAAATGCCTATAGCGATGACAAAAATTTCAAGGAAAAACGTTCTTGGATCGCTCGTTTATTTGGATTTAAGTGATGAAAATAGATTTAAAGAATATCTCAAAGCCAATCATTTCGCCTTCTCTTTTGGCCGCTAACCACCAATCGTTGCCTGAAGAAATCCTAAAGGCGGAGTCTTTTGGCGCCAAATTCATCCATATAGATGTTATGGATTGTAAATTTGTCCCTAATCTATCTTTCAGCATAGAGGAAATCAAAAACATAACTCGTGGGCATTCTTTATTAAACGACGTTCATTTGATGATTGAGGAGCCTTATAGATATATAAAGGATTATTATGATGCCGGAGCAGATCTTATAACCTTCCATTTTGAAGCCTTGCCTTCCGAAAAAGAAATTCACCAAACGATAAGATTAATTCATTCTTTTGGAATTTATGCCGGGTTATCAATCAAACCGAACACTCCAACAAATGTTCTCATTCCCTTCATGGAGGAATTGGACTTGATTCTTTTAATGTCCGTCGAACCTGGCAAAGGTGGCCAAAAATTCATTGAAAAATCTCTTGAAAGATTAGATGAAATCGAAAAGTTGAAAGAAAAAACTACGCATAAACCGCTTATTGAAATAGACGGTGGAATAAATCTAGAGACAGGCAAAGCCTCTCTCAGGCATCATGCAGATGTTTTGGTCGCCGGATCTTACCTTTATGGACATGATGATATGGAAGAAAGGATCAAAGAACTTCTATGGGAGCCATCTCGATTTTAATAATCATATGCTCATTTTTGTCTGCGGGATTATTCGCTTTTTTCGTTTATCTTGTGTTTTTGGCAAAGAAAAAAGAAAATGCCCCTTTTAATTTTCGTCAGTATTTTCTTTACGAAGCCGTTGATAATCCATCAAAG
>CAVGNL010000152.1:0-2838 GCA_963630455.1 Prevotella sp. CAG:755 | reverse complement strand
ATGAGCAAAATTGATTTTGTCAGAAAAATCGAGTGGAAAAAAGTATAAACTCAATTCTTTTCATGACATTACCGTTCTTATCACTCTTAGTTAAATCAATAAGATGATTGGTGTGTTGAGCGTGTCTACAAACATATATTTGAGGCTTAAAAATTGGAGAAAACTTACAACATAGCGATTATCGATTACTCACCAAGTGCAATAGCAATTTCCCTTTGAATTGGATTGCTTTTGAAAAAATACCACAGAATGTGATCGAGGTTATGCAAATCAACATTTGAATTTTTCGAGATATCTTTCACTATTTTGTCGTATTTTACGTAATCATCAAGGTCTTTTAGATGATTGATGGTTACGCCAAAATGTTTAGCGTAATAAGGAATGACGCTCCTAACAACCGAGTCGTATATCGCATAAGCATCTTTTCTTCCGTTTTTGTTCCATCTATAAATCCATTTGCACACTTTGCTAGCAAGGCTGATTGGTACAGGATTTCCTTTTAAGAACGTTAGGATATCATCAACGGCGTTATTTCGACCATTGATGATATCATCGATTATCTTTGAATTCGTAAACAAATATCTAGCGAATGCATTGACGGCCTTATTCGAAGTCCTAGTGTGATTGATATTTCGAATCACACTAATCAAACTTTCCCAATCGCTTTGAGGAACATTTTTCAAGGAAGGACGTGATGTTTTGATTCTATTAAAAATCTTCTGTGGAACTTTGGAATTGTATTTTTTGTCATTATCAATGAGTACGTTACAAATATCGGCGTTACGTTTATTTATTATCGGAAGGAAATTATCATCGAAATCCAAACCTCTTAGCTTAGGGTCGCATGTTTTGAAAATCAAGCAAAGCGGCAAAGTCATAACCGGGTAACCTTATTTTCTTTTAACGTAATTTGGGCAAGGGCCCGTAAGATGCCACTGCAACGAGCAGCCAGCGTAATTTGTACATTTATAGCACATTGTTTTTCTGAATTCTTCTCCTATTCTCTTTTGCTCGGCTATCTGTCTTTCTTGCATGCGTCTTGCGTCATCGGCTTGTCTTTGAAGCAAACGGTTTTGCTCGTCTTGGGCTTTTTTGGCATCGTCAGCTTGTTTTTGCAATATTCTATTTTGCTCATCAAGAGCTCTTCTTGCATCTTCAGTCGCACGATGCTCTCTCATCGCTTGTTCTGATCTAGCGTTTTCTTGATCCAATTTATTTTGAAGAGAATCAATAACATCGAGCATAGCGCCGGCCGAATCTACGTTTCGCGCACGGCAGTTAAAGACAAAATCCCGGCGATAATTCATAGGGAATTCGAAAGCCTTGTTGAGAACGCTAATAACAATGGGGTCAAGGCCGGAAAGAATTTCTTCCCTCCTTTGTGCTAGTTCCATTTCCGCCTCGTCACCAATCTCTTTCATTTTTGAGTCAAGCAAATCAAATTTGGCTTGGCTATCAGCTATTATTGAATCTCTTTTTTTAATCCACGCTTCCCCATTCTCAATGATTGCCTTAACAATAACGGAAAGTTTCAAATCAATTATTTTACTGGGTATTATATTGCAAATATTAATTTTATTTTCATTGATTTTTTTGTAGCAAGCCATACTCTTACTGTTTGTACACACTCTACTTCTCGTAACCAAAAATAATATTCCTGCAACTATGCCAAATCCGCAAATCGATGAGCCAATCGTTAAGAAACTATTAACAACAGCACCTATAACGGCAAAAATAACACTAATCGCAAACGAGATGATGGCAGCAATCAAATATTCCTTTTCTTCCTTCGATTCTCTTGCCGTCTTCTTTACGTTTAAATCTTTATTTTCCTTCTCGAGCTTATCTTTTTCCACTCTCAATTGATCCATATCAGAAACATATCTTTTTACATCATCGTTCGAAAGAACCGACTCCCCAAACCATGAAAGCGTAAATGCATCCAGTGTATCAGCGATGCGATAGAAGTCATCCGTCAGTTCCAGTCGAAACTTAACACAGTCGAGAATGTTTGAGATTTTATCACTGCAAAATATAGGAAGGATATATGCTCCAGTAAAGACGTCTTTTTTTTCGATTTTGCCGTACAAAGAATCTTCATTAATGGAATAATACATTTCTGCATAAGCTCCCAAAACGTGTTCTATTTCCTTGTTATCGTAAGAATAATATTCTTTCTCAAGCCCATCTTCGAATTTTCGAAATTCCTTTATGGCATCTTCGCTTATTTTTTCGGCCTGTTTGTTAATCACATCGGACTTTTGCTTATATTCTTTCGCGATTTCAATCTCGGCATCAAGGCATTTTTCAAACGCATCAATCGCATCGGTGACCTTTTTAGCATTGTCTCCCATAAGTGAATTTCATTTATTTCAAGAAAGACATCACCTTGTCATCATATTTTGCGACAACTCTAAGGATGTTGGTTCCACCAGCGGTCTTTAAGGAATAGACGTTCAAAACAGCAGGCTTGCCACCATTGCTGGCTAAATTTGAAGCCGTTTCAGTTTTTTCAAACTTTAATTCCAAAACGTCTCCTTTTGAAATCGTTTTGTCGAATTCTCTAACCGCCCACATCGTGAGCTTCCCATCGACGATGCTCAAAGGCATCTTTCCAGATTTGACCGGCGTCACAGGCCCCTCGATATCTCCAAGGACTTGCCCATTGGCTCTTAGTAATCCTTTTAAAAATCCCAATTTCTTTTCCATGTTTATTTATTCCTTTCTATTTAGAGGTTTTTGGTCTTTGAATGCCTCTATGTGTAGATAACACCTTTATTTTACCCCCAGTATTTAGTTAGAAGGATGCCAGAAAGATCCTTCCCAAGAGCTGTAAAA
>CAVGNL010000151.1:1615-7318 GCA_963630455.1 Prevotella sp. CAG:755 | reverse complement strand
AACGGAAGCCATATATTCCTTTATCAAGCCAAAAAGTGAGAATTTTCTCCACTTCTTCTAAAACACGGGGGTTGTGCCAATCCAAGTCCGGCTGCTTTTCGCCGAAAACATGAAGATAATAAGCATCTGCTTCCGGAATGAAAGTCCAAGCAGATCCCCCGAAATTGGATGTCCAATTATTCGGTGGAAGAGAATTGTTCTTTTTTCCTTTTCGCCAGTAATAGAAATCTCTGTATGGGGATTTTGGATCGATTGAAGACTGAAACCATTCATGTTCATCGGAGGTGTGATTAACAACCAAATCCATCACGATTTTTATGCCTTTCCGTTTGGCTTCATCAATCAAGCGGAGCATATCCTTCATCGTTCCATATTCTGGATTGATCGTATAATAATCCGCAACATCATAGCCAAAATCAGCATTCGCCGTTTTATAAACTGGGGAAAGCCAAATGATTCCAACACCAAGTTGTTGAAGATAATCAAGTTTGGAAATTATTCCTTGAATATCTCCAAGGCCATCTCCGTTTGAATCGCAAAAAGAGCGAGGATAAATTTGATATACGATATTTTCGTGATAATACTTGAATTCCATACACAAGATTTTATAGCAAAAAAGAGGAATTGACTTCCTCTCTTTAAGCAATTTAGAACCTTTGCAGTATTAGCAGACGATAACCTTGGCCATAAATCGCATCGATGCGCGCACCTTTTATTTCAGATAACTTTTTTCTTATCGAAGAAACATGGACATCAACTGTCCGTGTCGGATATTTTGTACCAGATTCTTTTGTTCTTTTGAGTTTTTCTTGTCCGGCATCTGTTGACCAGGCAATCGCAATAAGTTCATCTCTCGTAACAAAATGAGGGCGTTCTACATAGAGTTTTTTGATAATTTTCCATTCGATTGGAGTGAATTTAATATATGTGCGACAAAAAGATAAAGTGTGCTTATCAGTATCACATTTAACAATTGAGTGATCTGATCTTTCGATGTCTAGTATAGCCATATTAATTCCCTCCAAACAAATCGAGAACTATTGAGTTGACTATAATACAAAATGACAAAAAATCACTATATTTTTTATTTTTTCACTAAAAATCGTTAAAAGTGGCTCAGTACCTTTATTTTTTTGATTTAAATTTGTCGAAAAAAATTAAAAGCCATGGAACAATGACTCCAATTACGACTATATCTAAAGGCGCAGAAATACAAAGCATAGACACAATCACTTCATACGAAACGCGATAAGATGAACTGCTGATGACAATAAAATAGAGGTAGTAAGCAAGCCCTTTAAAAAGAACAAGAAGAAGGGTATCAGTTAAGAAAGCGATGAAGCATATCTCTCCTGGTTGAGGCAAATTTATCAATAAATCACGCTTATTTTTATAATAACGCTGAGTAAAAACAAGACCGATTAGGCAAAGAAGGTCAATAATGCCGCTGATGGTTAATATTACTGGCTTCACATAAGAGCCAAAATACGAAAGGCGTGCATCAAGGATATCAGTACCGTAAAAAAGATATATTTGAAGGCCAAATAACGTAAGAAGCAAAAAAATAACGGAGGGGACGAACGGAAAAGAAGAAGGAAGTTTTCTTGTTATTTTTCTTATGAGCCAAGGAAGAATACCAAGCAAGACATAAACAATTGTCAAAAGAAAATTATAGGCACCAGTCGGATAGAGAAAGGCCGGCAAAAGATCTGCAAGGCCACCAACTATCCCTCCATATATCGGCCCGAGAGCAAAAGAAGCAAATACGACAAGCGCTGGCGTAAAAGAAAACGTTATGAAAGATAAGTGAGGTATTGATATTGTTTTGGTTAGCGTTCCAAGAACAACAGCTAGGGCAAGCAACATGCTAGCCAATGTAATATTTTTAATTTGATTACTCTCAGAATTCATAAGCTTTTCAAATAGTCTCTAATAATATAAGCGAACTCTAGTGATCCAATAACCAATATTATGTCTTTCGAATGTTCTTTTAGAAGAAAATGCAATGCCACCTTCCAATCATCATTGAAAGAAAGAACATTCTTATATAATGAATAATCATCTTCTTTTCTCGCTTCTTTTGAATCAAACGTCGTGGCAAGAAGATTTGCGGAATTTTTCTTTAAAAAAGAAATAATTTTTGAAATAGCGTTATTTTTTTCCGAAGCAAACAAGACATAAACATCTTTGTCTTTATAAAGCTTTTTTATTATTTCAAAAACAAGGCAAACATCTTCGAATTCGCTCGCTTTATCGATTATGACATTACCAACCTTTTCAAATCGGCATGGTAACGGTTTGTTTGATAATCCAACTCGAATAGAATTTTCAGATACGGGTAATTCTAAGCGAAGAATTTTAGCGATTTCCAAAGCTAGAGAAGCATCAACCAACAGCTGTCTGGATGGTGAGAGTATCTCTAGTTTTTTGTATGGCTGATAATCAAAGTAGTAATAAGGAGAAACGTATGCGGCATTTTCGACATCTTTGGAAAGAAAAACTTCTAATTCTTTCTTTTGTGCCGCTTTCATCAATTCTTTTATTTTCTTTTCTTGAGTTTCGCTCGCGAAAAGTTTCATTTTTCTCAATTTTTCATTTTTTTCCAAAAGAGTGATATCTTCGTTATCCAACATCACCAAAAGTTTTAAATCACCAAAAGAATAGGTCCAGTTTTCTAAATCAGACTCGTATAAGCAGACGTCGATCTTCTGTTCGCTAAAATAAATGAGACTTATCAATGATAAAACATATGGAAGCGAGAAATGATTGCTGATTATGTAATCAGAATTTTGATTAAAGATTCTTGCAAAATCATCCTCAGATATAGATTCGCACCCAAATTTTATTCTTTCGGTATATGCTTTTTCCCTTTCGTTATTCAACCATCCAGTTTTATATCCTTGGCTTGAATAAATCGCATTGACATAATTTGCGACATCCCCACCATCCTTTTTCCCTGAAAAAATAAGTGTTGGGAAAAGAGGTTTTCTCTTTACGAAAGAAAGCCATTTAGAAACCTCAGTTTCTTGATGGCTTTTCGATAGTTTATCCAAATATGTAGCAATTTCTTTATATGTCATCATTCGTTATAGTCTTTGATAGAGCGGATTTTAGTTTGTTCTCTTTGAATATCTTTTTCTTTGAGGGCATCTCGTTTGTCGTGGAGTTTTTTGCCTTTGGCCACCGCTATTTCTAATTTTGCATAACCATGAGATAGAAAGAGCTTAGTTGGAACGCAAGTGTTGCCTGTCGCAGTAAGTTTCCTTTTTAACTTATTCAATTCTGTTCTGGTTAGTAGAAGTTTCCTGTCCCTTAAATGATCGACATTAAAAATATTGCCTTCTTTATACGGAGCGATATGCATATTAATAACATAAGCTTCTCCGTTTTT
Organism: Prevotella sp. CAG:755; assembly: GCA_963630455.1. Lineage (GTDB taxonomy): Bacteria > Bacillota_I > Bacilli_A > RFN20 > CAG-826 > UBA4951. Next base: position 3,927 of record CAVGNL010000151.1, on the reverse strand, counting down.
AAGAATAATATAAGCATCCGAAATGGTCGCGTTATGAGCGCGCAAAGATTTGATTTCCGTGCCGGTTAAAACGAGACCGGCCGTCATAAAATCGCTTAAGAAATATTCAAATCCAGCTTTTCTGTTTTCTAACAATGTCGAATTATCTTTCTTTCTTGCCATATCGATTCCAGCGGGGTAATTATAAACGATTTGTCTATCAAAAGAGAAAACAAACAAGAAAGATTACAAACTAATATAAACTATGTTTGTTAAATCAAAGAACGTAATAATAAATCGAAAAGAACATCAAAACAGAGCCCAGCAAAACAAAAAGGTGAAAGATAAAGTGAAACCATTGGTTCTTTTTGCCACCTATTCCATACAAAATGGCGCCAATCGTGTAGGAAATTCCGCCCATCAAAAGAAGGAAAGTCCCATTCATGAAACCAATCGACATCGTTAAAGGATAGAAAGAAATAATAATAGTCCAGCCAGTGAATAGATAGTCTACCATCGAGAAAACCGCAAACTTCTTCAAATCGATAAAATTGAGAATGATGCCGATTATTCCAAAGGCAATAACAATCCCATAAATAGACCAAGCCCAAGCCAAGGAATAATCCCTAAGAGCGATCAAACAATATGGCGAATACGTCCCAATGATTAGAGTGAATATGTTGCAATGATCTAAGACTCGCCAAACACGTTTGGCATCAGATTTAGGCAGGCCATGATATATGGCTGATCCAGAATACGTAATCATTGCTCCCAGAAAGAACAATGAGCAAGCCACTATCGACCATGGATCGTGCGTTTTCGCGGCTTTTACAATCATAAACGGGAAACCCAATAGACAAAGAAATACGCCTAGGGCGTGTGAGAGGGAATTGGCTAGTTCTTGATTTTCAGTATATTTTGGTAATGTAACTTCTCTTGCGTTCATGCCACTATAATATGCTTTACTTGTTTTGATTGCAAGCACATCTTGTTTTTATTACTAGATAATGAAAAAACATCTTCATGTTTGTGCTTAATTTCTTAACCGCATTTCCTATATAATAATCCTATGAAAGCATTAGTTCTTTGTGGCGGAGGATCGCTTGGATCCTATGAAGTCGGAGTTTGGAAATACTTCGAAGAAAAAGGTATACATTTTGATTTGGTAACAGGAACATCAATAGGTTCTTTAATCGGAGCAATGTATGTCTCGAATGATTTTGAAAAATGCGTAAAGCTTTGGGAAACCGTTACCGTCAACGACGTCATGGTCAACGGAATGAACATAGGCAAACGTGTCTTTGAGAATATGACACCAGCTAAAGCCTTGGCTTTTGTTGGCTCATATCTTAAAAATTCTGGGGCAGATATTGCTCCGTTTAAAGATTTGTTAGCCAGAAACGTTGATGCTAAAAAAGTCAAACAAAGCAATATTCCATTAGGAATTGTTACCACGTCTTATCCCTCGATGAAGCAAGTTAACAAAATAACGACAAACATGAAAGAAGAGGAAATCTTAAGCTATTTAGAAGCTTCAGCTGCATGTTGGCCAATATTCCCAGTCCTAAAAATTGGTAATAGAAAATTTGTTGATGGGGGATTTTCCGACAATTTGCCAATTGATTTGGCCATCAAAATGGGCGCCACTCAAATAGTAGCCGTTAAACTTAAGGCCTATCCACAAGTTCCGCAGCATCAAGAATTGATGAATTTACCCTTCGTTACGACAATTTCGGCAAGCCATGATTTAGGTGGAATCATGGATTTCGAACACGATGTCTTGATGAGGAATATGCGTTTGGGGTATTTAGATGCAAAAAAGAAATTCAAAGATGCGTTAGGCAAAGACTATACCTTCACTTCTTTAGATCCATTTAGAGGCATGGCTGAAGACTTTATAAGAGAATGCATCGCCGATGACCCGCTTTTATGGAAAAAGATTCAAAAATCCCTACTTGCTGAAGGATACGATTGCAAAACATCAGAAGATTGTTTTATAGCAACGATGGAACTCATCGGGAAAATACTTAAAGTATCTTTCTATGAGGAATACACAATCGAAAAATTCTATGAGACTTGCAAAAAGTGTTGCATAGCAATCCTAAAAGACAAATCGGTTATCGATACTTTTAAAACGATAAAATCAAACAAAACGTTATTAAAGAGCCAGGAACCAGCGTTTTTATCTTACCTATACAACTCTTTTATATCTGGCCATAAGGCGACAAACGCCAAATACTTCTTTAAAAACTCTCCAAATTCAGTTCTTTACACAACAATTATTAGAAATTTAGTTACTAAATTGCATTAAAAAAGCCTTGGCGAACCAAGGC
>CAVGNL010000151.1:0-1530 GCA_963630455.1 Prevotella sp. CAG:755 | reverse complement strand
AGGCTCTTTTTGTTTTAAGATTCTTATAAATAATATTTATTGAGAACTTTTAAATCTTTTTCGTCTAATTCGTAAACGAGAGGCTTTCCTGTTGGAATTTCAACCGAGATAATTTGTTCAGGTGTTAAATGCTCAAGCATCATAACAATTGAGCGTAATGAGTTCCCGTGAGCGGCAATCAATACCTTTTTGCCGGCTTTAATCTCAGGTGCGATGTTTGCGTCAAAATATGGTTTTACACGTTTTGCCGTATCAATCAAGCATTCTGTCAATGGGCAGTCTTCAATTATCATTTCACCTTTAGCAATCAATTCTTTGTATTTTTCTTGATTGCCTGGCCAGCGCTCATCATCTTTCGTTAAAGGAAGAGGTGGTACATCAGCGCTTCTTCTCCAAATATGAACCTGCTCGGCGCCCCATTTTTCAGCAGATTCTGCTTTATTTAAGCCTTGTAAGGCACCATAATGACGTTCATTTAATCTCCATGTATAGAATTTTGGAAGAGATGTTTCTCCCATTTCCTCAAGAACGTAATCCATCGTATGATTTGCTCTCTTTAAAACTGAAGAGAAGGCTACGTCGAAACTATATCCTTTTTCTTTTAAGAGCTTTCCAGCTTCATGGGCTTCTTTAACGCCTTGTTCGCTAAGTTCTACATCTGTCCAACCGGTAAAGAGATTCTTAAGGTTCCATTCAGATTGGCCATGTCTAATTAATACTAATTTGATCATTTATAAATTAATCCTTTCTTGACGTGAGTTATTATAAAACATATTCGCAGTATTTATCATTTCATTTTATCGACGGGGCTGCATAATTAGTTATAATAAGCAAATGGAAAAGACAATTTATCTTGCATCAACTAACATCGGTCAAAAAGAATGCGATGCACTTATCAAACAACTTGAAGAAAACGATTTTATCGTGGAAGAGGCCGGACAAACGATTAATGATGAAGACTTATATTTCCTTGATTTAACAAATACGACACTTGCAAAAATAGAAGAGAAATATCCTTGGATAAAGAAAGAACTTAAGCGGAGCAATCTTCAGCATTTAAGAGTATTGCCTTTACTAATTTACGATTCAAAAAAAGAAGATCCATTCATTAAATGGGAAAATGGTTCGAGCATAATTTACGAAGATGTTTTTTCGGAAGAATTTAAGCCTTATGCCTATGATATAAGCAATGAGAATTCCTCAATCGAAGAACTAAAACACGTTCTTTCGCTTTATTATTCTCGCTAAGAAAGCACATTTTCTTTTTTCATCAAAGCGTCGTTCTTTGTCTTTTGAATAAAACGTTCTTCTCTTCTATCGCGAATGAGAGAATATTTTGTTTCAAGATATTCAATCTCATTTTCAAACGGAGCAATGAAAGAAACTTTTCGTGGCATCAAATATAAAAATATCCACAAAACAAAAACAAAGGCGGAAATCGCCATTAAAGAATAGGAAGTAACCTGATTGTTCAAATAAAAAAAAACAAAATAGAATGGCTCGGCAACAAGGCAATAAATAGCAAAATTC
>CAVGNL010000150.1:0-6988 GCA_963630455.1 Prevotella sp. CAG:755 | reverse complement strand
TTACAAGCGTTTTTTAAATACCGTAATTGTTCTATAATTCTCTTTATGAAAAAAGATTTTGTTTTAGAAAAGAAGCTGGATCATGTTGCCTTCATAATGGATGGCAATGGCAGATGGGCTAAGACTAGAGGCCTTCCGCGTTATCTTGGCCATAAGGAAGCTTGCAATAGACTTATTGAGATATTTGATACATGTGTTGAATTCGACATCAAATACATGTCTTTTTATGCCTTCTCTACGGAAAATTGGAACAGGCCACAAGATGAAATTGATCATTTGATGGATTACTTAGAGTCTTTTTTCAAAAGAGAAATCGATTACCTTTGCTTTAAAGGAACGAGAATTCTTGTTTCGGGAGATTTAGGAAGAATTCGTGAACAAACGAGAAGAGTTTGCCTCGATGCCATAAACAGGACAAAAGATTATTCTTCGTTTTATCTGAATATTTGTCTAAATTACGGCGGCAGGGACGAAATAGTTAGAGCCGCTAAGAAAATAGCGGAAGCTTACAAAGATGGTTCGTTGTCTCTAGATGATCTCAATGAAACATCATTCAAAGAATATCTTTGGAACCCTCTTTTGCCCGATGTCGATTTAATGATAAGAACATCTGGCGAGATGCGCCTCTCTAACTATCTTTTATATGAAAATGCCTATGCAGAATTTATATTTACGCCAGTAAAATGGCCCGATTTTCATCGTGATGAGCTAATTGATTGCCTTATGGAATATCAAAATAGAAACCGCCGTTTTGGGGGATTGAAAAATGAATAAAAATAAAAAAGTCGAAATAGAGGTTAATACACCGCCAGCTGGATTTAAGGCATCCTTAAGATCAAGGGTTATTGTCTCTATTATTCTTGTGGCGATTTTCGTTCCGGCTTTTATTCTTGGGGGTTGGACTTGCTTATTCACCTTTATGGCCGCGCTTGCTTTGATTTTGATCGAGGTTTGTCTTGCCCCGCATAAAAAATATGGTTGGTGGGTTTGGGCGATGACTTTCGCCATTACTTTTTCATATGTATATTGGTTTATTTTGAAAAGCAATCTTAAGGCATACGAAGCCGATAAGGCCAACTATCTATTTTCATTAGAGATGTGGTACGCATCTTTGGATATTTCGATTTTTGGAATTGCAGCCTCTCTTTTGGGCTTTTTTACGATTTCCATGTTCGATAAGAATTTTGATTTTAACGATGTGATGTATTTCTTTTTGATGACGTTGCTTATTGGGATGGGCATTCAGGGCTTTTATTTTATCCGTTATTATCCGGTTTACGCTTTTAGGAATTCCGAAGTTATAACGATCACGGGATTAAGTGGGAAAGAATCGATCAATAATCCTGCGTTTGCTTTTTGGAATTCAGCAGAGTTGGAATTGTTCGTTCTTATTGGTGTGATCTCAAATGATATATTTGCTTATTTTGGTGGTATTTTCTTTGGAAAGCACAAAATGATCGAACGTATTTCTCCGAAAAAGACTTGGGAGGGATTTGCTTGGGGCGTATTCTGCTCAATCATTTGCACATTGGCGTTTGGCTTAGGATGCGCTTTCGGGAATTCTCCGATGCTCCCGTTTTTAGATAAAGACCATTGGTATTGGATTCTTCTTTTAAGTGTTCTGATTCCTTTGCTTGGCGATTTGGGCGATTTGTCTTTTTCTTTGATAAAACGTCATTTCGGCATCAAGGATTATGGCAATATTCTTCGTGGACATGGTGGAGTTTTAGATCGTGCCGATTCTTCAATCTTTGCGATGATTGGCGTTTCCGTCATTCTTGTCTTCATACAAAACGGGTTTAATTTCTTAGCATGAGAAAGGTATTGTTATTAGGAGCCTCAGGAAATATTGGCTCTCAAGTGCTCGATATATTAGAAAAAGATAAGGATTCTTTTGAACTTGTGGGAATCACGATCGGCCAAAAGGTAGATAAAATAGAAGAGATTCGCCGACGTTTTCCTAATTTTGGCTTTCTTTGCGTCCAAAACTCAGACGATGCGTTAGAACTCAAAGAAACATATCCTCAAATCAAAATCTACGATGGCGATATCGGCCTTGTTGATATCATCAAAGACTCTGGTGCTGACATGGTTGTCAATGCTTTGGTTGGTTTTGCTGGCCTTCTCCCATCTTTAGTCACTCTTGAAAACAATAAAATTCTTTGTTTGGCAAACAAGGAATCGCTCGTTGTCGGGGGTGATAAGATTAATCGTCTTTTGAAGGAAGGCAAAGGGAAATTATGTCCGATTGACTCAGAGCACGTTGCTTTGGCTAAATGCCTTTCTCGCGTTAATCGAAATGATGTTGATAAACTTGTGATTACGGCCTCTGGAGGATCATTCAGAAAATTATCCCGAAATGAATTAGAGAATGTAACGCCACTAGACGCCTTAAAACATCCAACATGGTCAATGGGGAAGAAAATTACCATCGATTCAGCTACGATGTTCAATAAAGGCTTTGAAGTAATCGAAGCCTACCAACTATATCATTTCCCTTTAAATAAAATCGAAGTGCTTATGCACGATGAAAGCTATTTGCATTCAGCTTTGTTAATGAAAGATGGCTCATATTATGGAGATGTATGTAAACCAGATATGCATGGCCCAATCGAATATGCACTCTACGAAGGAAAAAATCAATTTGAAATTTTTCATGAGAAAAAACTTTCTGACTTTGGGAAATTCACGTTTCATAAATTCAATCCCGATAGATATCCTGCCGTTGGAATTTGCTTGGACGCTTTAAGAAGGGGCGGGCTTATGACGACAATACTAAATGCTGCCGTTGAAGAAGCCGATTATCTTTTCCTTGATGGCAAGATACCATTCTTAAGCATTGAAAAAATCGTGCAAAAGTCTTTAGATCATTTTCCGAACAAAGAAAATCCGACAATTAGAGATATTCAGGCCACAGACGTCTACACCCGCCTTTATATTAGGCAAAAATATGGAGGAGATAATTGATGCAAACGTTCATAACAATCTTAATTTTAATATTGATGCTTGGCATTCTCATCGGCATGCATGAGCTTGGGCATCTTTCTGTTGCCAAGGCTTTCAACGTCTATTGTTTGGAATACTCGATTGGATTTGGGCCTAAGCTTTTTTCCCATACTCGAAAAGGCGGGGAAACAGCCTTCTCGATTCGAGCATTGCCTTTGGGCGGATTCGTCTCGATGTATGGAGAGGGAGTGGAACTTCCAGCGGGGAAGTTTGTTCCAAAGGAACGTTCTTTAGAAGGAGCAAAAGCTTGGAAACGCGCTCTTATCATGGTTGCTGGAGTAGCCGTTAATTTCTTTTTGGCTTTTCTTTTTACGATGGTTTACGCAATATCCTTCCCTTCTTATTACACAGGATCTTATGTTGATACTGGTTTAAGTAATAATTTGATTTACGTCGATGAAAAAGACACGGCATCAGCGACCGCAAAGCAATATTGTTTTTGGATTGAAGGCAGCGTTAATGGCGAACTTCTTGATTCAAGCAAAAATAAGTTGCTGGCATATGATGTCGTGGCAGATGATAACAACAACCAATACGGATATTTGATAGATTCCAATGCGACGATTGGCGATAAAAATTACTGTGCGGTCTTCATGTTTGAATCTGTTGTCAACTCCAACGATTTGGTTTCGTGCGTTAGTTTCTATGAACAAAAAACTGGCTTTTTTCCAACTGGCTTGCAAAAAGAATTAGGGGTCAGTGCTTATCCAGATCACGATCGTCCTTACTCTTTAGGCCAAAAGGATGAGGCCATTCTCCATCTAACGTTTTTAGAATGTTCTTCCTACGAGGCCGCTCCAACTAGAACTGAATACAAGAATTCAAAAAACAACGTCAAAAACATTGTAATTAAAGGAGGAGATAAGTATTCTTCGTCTGATGATTTAAAAGTTCTTGCTTATGAATATTGGGCCCCTTTTGGCGAGAGATTGCTCAATGGTTGCGTTTACTTTAAAAATTTCTTCGTGATGATCGGTCAAGGTTTAGCGGCTATTTTCTCTTTTAATTTCAGCAATGTTGGGTCGGTTGTCGCGATGGGAAGCGTCCTTTCGACCTCTTCCACACAAATAGGCTGGGGAAGGACTTTCTTCTTATATGGAGGTTTCCTTTCTTTGAATTTAGGTGTTTTGAATCTTTTGCCATTCCCTGGCTTAGATGGATGGCAATTGCTTGTTACTTTTGTTGAATCTGTTTTTCATAAGAAAATAAATGAAAAGGTTAAGAATGTCGTTTCGTTTATTGGCGTCGCTTTGTTGCTCGTGTTTGGCGTGGCGATAATTATTAAAGATATCGTGGGGCTTATATGAAAAATCAGAAAATGCAGCGATTCCTTTCATCTATAGGAATTAAAGATCCCGAACGCTTTGATATGGATTTTAAGGCAGTCAGGAGAGACTCAAACAATAAAGAATTAATTATAATGACCATAAAAAAAGATAGTCCTTGGGACAATCTTCTTTTAGAAGAGTTCAAAGAGCATTTGTCGAATATCGATTATCCTTATTCGCTTTCTTTTGAGTACGAATGCAAACCAACTTTTGAAGATGTAGACAATCTTTTTCAGGATTGGTTCCTTTCGACATATCATACCGTTCCTTCATTCCAATTATTGCCAGGAGAAGGAAATAAAATTTTTGTCATCGAAGGAGAAAAAACTTCCTCATTTGAAACGATTCTTGAAGATTTTAAGATCTATCTCAATTTTCTCTGCTACGACTTTAATTTAGAAATATCTAAGGCAGAAACAGAAGTCAAAAATAAAGAAATCGAAGAAAAGCCTACAGAACCAACTTATTTTGAAGAACGGAATGATGATGAAGAGTCTCTAGAAGAAGAAACGAACGATCTAGATATTGATGCAGAAGAAGCCGAAAAAGAGCGCCTTGAGGAATTAAAAAACAGCGAGAAAGAATATCTTGATGGAATTCGAATGGAGAAAGAAGCCATCGAGCATAAAAAGATTTTTGTCAAAGGCGATTACACAAAACTCGATTCGATAAAAGACGTCTATACAACGAAGGCGACAAACGTTGAAATTGAAGGAGAGCTTTTTGGCATAGACGAAAAGAATCCGATAAGAAAAACCCGTAACGGAAAATTGATGATGACGGCTGGCGTTGGAGATTGGGATTTTGGAGCGGCCGTTAACATTCGCTTGATGGAATCGCGTTCAGGATTGAAAGCCGAAGACATAAGTCAATTCAATGCTAAGTCTATAGGTACAAGAGTAAACATCAAAGGGGCGATTGATAAAGATTTTCGAACCGGGCAAAAACAAATTTATGTTCATTATATCGAGAAGCTTCCGCCTAAGCAGATGAGGGAAGATAGCGAAGAGGTTCAGCGCGTAGAGCTCCATCTCCATACAAAATTTTCCGCTATGGATGGATTAGGGGATGTAGGAAACTATTTACGTCTTGCCATCAATTGGAAAATGCCAGCTATCGCCATAACCGATCATGGAGTTATTCAAGGGTATCCGGCGGCCGAAAATGCCATGGGGGATATCAATAAAGCAAGAAAAAAAGCTGGGCTAGAGCCAGCGGAGATCAAAATTCTTCATGGATGCGAATTATATATGTTTGATCGGCCAGTACCCGTTTTTAACGGTGCGAGCGATAAACCTATTGCCGATCAAACCTATTGTGTCTTTGACTTTGAAACGACTGGGCTTTCGCATACCTATGATCGCCCGATTGAATTTGGCGCCGTTATTATCGGGCCAGATGGAATGGCTATAAAACGTCTTGACCGTTTTATTGACCCAGAAATGCCTATTTCCGAAAGCGCCATGGCTATTAACCATATTACTCCGGAAATGTTAAAAGGCGCCCCTAAGATGAAAGAGGCCATCAAAGAGATTTCGGAATTCATCGGCGATTCAATCCTTGTGGCTCATAATGCTCCCTTCGATGTTTCTTTCTTGAACATCATGCGGGCTTCCGCAGGCATGCCTCCAATAAAGAATCTTGTCGTCGATACCCTTCCAACTGCCATGTATCTTTTCCCTGATGCCGGACGTATCAACGAAAAGGCTTTGGCAAAGCGTTTGGATATCCATGATGACTCAGGTATTTTCCACCGCGCAGATTACGATGCTGAGCAGCTTTCGAAGATTTGGCTTTCGATGATACCCTTGCTTCAAAAGAAATATAAAAATCCAAGAATTTCTTTTGATGATTTGAATAAATTGCCCATCGACGATCAATTATTCTATCGTTTGCCAAGGACTTATCACACGTGCGTCATCGCCAAAGATGGCAAAGGCTTGAAAGATCTTTACCGCATTATCTCAGAGTCGGAAACGACTTATCTTTCTCCTCAATCTGGTCTCAATCCGCCAACTCCTCTTTGCCCAAGAGAATTCTTAGCGGAGAATCGGAACAATCTTTTAGTAGGCAGCGCTTGCATGAATGGCCGCGTTTTTGAGATGGCAATGAATGGGACGCAAGAAGATTTGGAAAAAGAAATGGAATTCTATGACTATATAGAAATCCAACCAAAGGAATGTTACTCCTGGCTTATTGGCATGGAAGAAATCACTCAAGATAGGTTAATGGATATTCTTAAGCGGATTGTTGCCACGGCAAAAAAACTAGGAAAAATCATTGTTGCCACGGGCGATTGCCATTACGTCAATCCAGAGGAGAAAATAACTCGTGACGTTTATATATCCGCTAAAGGCTTAGGCGGATCTATCCACCCTTTGATGAGAGGGAGAAATGCCCATCCTTCTTTCCCTAACCCCGATCAGCATTTTAGAAGCACGAAAGAAATGCTTGATTCTTTTAGAGAATGGCTCCCCGAAGAAGAGTGCCAAGAATATGTAATCAAAAACACAAGACTCATTGCCGATATGTGCGAGCCGATGAAAGTCTTAAAAAGCAAACTTTATACCCCAGATGCAAATTTACCAAATTCGGATGTCAAATTACGGGAGATTTGCTATGGAAATTTGAAAAAAACGTATGGAGATAATCCA
>CAVGNL010000149.1:11430-18362 GCA_963630455.1 Prevotella sp. CAG:755 | reverse complement strand
GTTCAGCTTTTTTCTCATCGTTTTTGATAATTGCAAGAAGTTCCTTTTTTATATTTCGATAATATTCGTCCACGCGATCATCGTCTTTTTCAAGAGATCTTGCTTCTTTTACGTCACCAGTGATAAACGAATTAACCGCCTTTTTAACCATGCTAGAAGCACAATTACCCATAAGCGGCAAATCAATTAAAGCTTTGATATAAGGTTCATCAGGAAAAGAAATTACCTCCTCCGCGATATCAACGGAATAATCGCCGATTCGCTCTAAATCGGTAATCATTTTTAAAGCGCTCCCAACCTTCCTAAAATCGCTAGCCACTGGTTGATCGAGCAAAAGAATTCTAAAACACGCATTTTCGATGTCTTTCATCAGGATATCGATATTTTTATCATCGTGAATAACCTCCTCCGCGATTGTTTTATCTTTTTTAGTGAGCGCTTCTAAAGCCATTTCAACGGATTTAGCTGCAAGTTCTCCCATTTCGACGAGTTTTTGTAAAACGATGTCGATCTCCCTTTCAAATCTTGTTTCCATACTCTATCCAAACCTCCCAGTGATATAGTTTTCTGTTCTTTTGTCAATCGGCGAAGAGAAAAGATCTTCGGTTTTTTGCGTTTCAATTAATTCCCCCAAGAGAAAGAATGATGTGAAATCAGCAACTCTTGATGCCTGTTGCATGTTGTGGGTGACGATAACGATTGTTACCTCTTTTTTCAATTCACACATCAACTCCTCTATTTTTGCCGTTGAAATCGGATCTAAAGCGCTTGTAGGCTCATCCATAAGGAGAACTTCAGGCTCAGCAGAAAGAGCTCTAGCGATGCAAAGCCGCTGTTGTTGCCCACCCGATAGAGATAATGCGGAATGTTTTAAGTTTCCTTTGACCTCTTCATATAGAGAAGCTTTCTTTAGACTGTCAATAACTATTTGGTCTAGTTTTTCTTTGTTCCTAATGCCAAATGTTCTAGGAGCGTATGCTATATTGTCATAAATCGACATCGGAAACGGGTTTGGTTTTTGAAAGACCATTCCAACTCTTTTTCTTAAGAGATTGATATCAACGCCTTTTTTATAGATTTCTTCCTCATGGAAATAAACGTTCCCGGTGATTTTGCAATCACTTATAAGATCATTCATTCTATTTAACGAACGAAGAAACGTGCTTTTTCCACATCCTGATGGACCGATTAAAGCGTGAATGCTTCCTTTTTGAATTGAAAGGCTAATACCTTTTAACGCTTCTTTTTCGCCGTAGAATAGATGCAGATCTTCACTTCTTAGAATCTCATTTTCCATTGTTCCTTCTCCTTTGAAATAAATACGAAAGTACATATGCCGTGACGTTTAGAAAAAGCACGAGAACGAGCAAGGTCAAGGAAGCGGCGCTTGCCTCGCCTATATAGCCGAATGAAGAAAAATAATAGATATCCAACGCAAGCGAAGAACCGGCCGACATGGCGTTTTCTGGCACGATATTAACAACCATTCCAATCGTTAACAATAAAACGGCCGACTCGCTCACGACTCTTCCAATCGAAAGAATGACGGAAGTTAGTATTCCCGGCAAAGCAGTCGGCAATACGACGCGGAATATCGTTCTTATTTTGCTTGCGCCCAAAGCAAGAGAGGCTTCTCTTAAAGAATTTGGCACTTCTTTTAAGGCCTCTTCGACGTTTTTAACAATCAAAGGAAGAATCATGATTGCCAAGGTCATTCCCCCACCCATCAAAGTGTAGCCCCACCTAAAGAAAACGACGAAAACGAGGTAACCGAATAAGCCATAAACGATTGACGGTATTGAAGCAAGAGTTTCAATAGCCACGCGTATGATCTTTGTGAGGATGCCATTGCCGTTAGCGTATTCAACCAAATAGATAGAAGTTGCTATGCCAAGAGGCATTCCTAAAAGCAAGGAAATAAGAATTAAATGAAGGGTTCCTATCGTTGCCGGAAGCAAGGATGGATATTCGCCATATTTTCCAAATAAAAATTGCCAAGAAACGTTTCCTATGCCTCGGATTGCAATGAATATAATGATAGCAAAAAGGGCGATTAAAGATAATATAAGGGAAAATAACGAAATATATTTAAGCGTTGAGAAATATGCTCTGTTCTTCTTCCAACCTTTTGCATTAAGCATTATTTGATCCTCCTATTTTCCAATAAAGAGAAAATCACATTTAAAAGCAACGAGAAAATAAATAAGACAACGCCAGAGCAGAATAAGGCGTTTAAGGCATCTGGCATAGCGTTAAGCTCCATTGCCCCCATGGCGATATTTGCTGTCAAAGTTCTTACTGGTTGCATTAAAGAAGTGGGCATTTGCGCAGATCCTCCTATTACCATTATGACCGCCATTGTTTCGCCTAAAGCTCTTCCCGTAGAAAGCACAGAAGCAGCAAGAATTCCTCTTTTCGCTGAAGGGACCATGACTTTAAAAACGCTCTGAGCTTTGCTTGAGCCAAGCGACAAAGCACCTTCAAAATAAGCGTGGTCAACAGAATTAAGAGCATCTAGAGACACTCCAACCATCGTTGGTAAAATCATGATTGAAAGAATTATGGATGCGGCTAGGATTCCGTATCCTATTCCGGTAGGAGAAATGTAATCACGAATGAACGGAACGATGATAACCATGCCGAATAAACCATAAATAACGGATGGGATACCAGCTAAAAGGTCAATTAAAGCTCTAATCGGTCTAACAAGTTTTGAGGGAACGAAAGCAAAAAGACTTATAGCGACGAATAAGCCAAAGGCGCATCCGATAATAGAAGAAAGCAATGTAACGTAAAAAGTTGCAACGATCATTGGCCAAACGCCAAATGATGGTGGTTCTCCTAACGGATTCCATTCCATTCCAAAAAGAAAATTATGGATTCCGTATTTAAAAAGGAAGGGAGAGCCATAAGCAAATAGGAAGGCTACAATGGCCGTAAGTAACCCCAACGACAAAAAGGCGGCCAGGAAAAAGATTCCTTTTGCGCCGCTCTCTTTCATTCTTTCTGTTTTTAAAGACTTCCAACCAATCATTTAATCACTTGTGACCAAGTTTTAATTGGCTGCTCGGCATTAGGGTTATAAATTGTCGCAAGGTCTTCTTTGCTAATGCTTTCAATTGTGTTTTTAAGGTTGGCAATAACGGCAATGCCATCTTTGCAAACCGTATAAGGAGTGCAACTTGCGGCTTTTGCTGAATTGAATTCTTCGGAAATCATCCCAAAGGTCGAAACATCGTTCTCAGCATTGCTATATCCAGTTCCGCTTCCTCCACCAGATACTTCAACCTTAACTTCTGGGTGCAATTCCATATATTTGGCGGCGATCTTAATCATAAGAGGTTGTAAGGAAGTCGATCCGGAGATTGTTATTTTTCCATCGGTATAAGTAGCTGTTTTGCTATAGGCCGTATCGCTATCGTGAATAGCAACATATCCATCGGCACTTGCCATATCTTCGACGTCTTTTGAACCAAGGAAACTTAAATAATCAGCGAATAAAGGAGAAGATAGGATTGTTGCATCCTTGTAAATAACATTCAATGGTCTTGATAATTTGTAGGTCCCGTCTTTTATTGTTGCGGTGGTTGGCGTAATTCCATCGAGTTTGACGGTTTTTACGGTGTCATTAACATACCCTAATGAGTCATAAGCGATTGCATATGGGTTTCCGGAGACTTCTGTAAGGACGGCAGCGGTGCTAGTTGCGGTAATGGCACCAGTTGGATCGTTTGCTCCTTTTAAGCCCAAGATTTCAAGGAATGCGCCTTTAGTTCCGCTTCCTGTTTCTCTTACGACAACGGCGATGTTCTTGGAAGAATCAAAATCTTTTCCTCCGCAAGAAGCTAATACTCCAAGCGCGGCAATTCCCAAGAATAAGTAATTTCTTTTGTTCATTTTTTTCTTCTTTCTTTTGTTTGCAGCTTAAGTTTGCTTCAAAAAAGTTAGAAGAACTATCAACGTATAGAAAAAGAAATGTAACAGAATTGTAAATATGAAAAACCCCTCATCATAAGCAATGAGGGGCGAATGAATATTGATCAAACGGTTTGCGGCACGTATATGCTATAGAAGAGAATGATAAAGATTATAGCGACAATCAAGAGGATTCCACCTGTGATGAGAAGATATCCAAACCTTGTGTCGCCTTTTTTCTTTTCCTCGATGTATTCGCCATATGACATTGTAGCTATAGGCATGGTGTGAACGAATTTTGAAGCGATTTTCAAAGCGGTAAAAGATAAGAAGTTAAAGGCACCTAGAGTCGCGAAATATGTTAGCAATCCCGCTCCGAAAGCCAATAGGCCAACAACGGTAAATCCGTTGCTTAGAAGCCTATATATATCTACTAAAGCGGTAGTAGAAAACAAATTGACTAAACCAAAATAGCCAAAGAGCAAGCCGATTTCAATCGCGATAGCAATAGAGTATCTAATCAGCGTGCTTTTCAAGCTATGCTTTTTCTTAATCTTTTCTTCCTTCATCTAATTTCTTGATTTCTTCTTTATAAGCTTCAAGTTCAGCCTTGTTGCAATAAACGTAATGGTTAGGGCAAACCTCTTGGAAACTTGGCTTATCAGTAACATAATTATGCGTTGTAGTAGGATTGTATGTCACTCTTTTTCTTTCTCTTTCGTAATGAGGATCTGGGACTGGAATAGCTGAAATCAAACTCTTTGTATACGGATGAAGAGGGTGTTTGAAAAGTTCTTCGCTGCTAGCGAGTTCAACCATGCGTCCGAAGTACATAACGCCAATACGATCGCAGAAATACTTAACAACCGACAAATCATGGGCGATAAAGAGAATCGATAAGCCCATCTTATGTCTGATGTCATTTAAGAGGTTAATGACCTGAGCCTGAATAGAAACATCAAGGGCGCTTATAGGCTCATCGGCGATGATAAGCTCAGGTTCCATAACGATTGCTCTAGCTATGCCGATACGTTGTCTTTGACCGCCTGAGAATTCGTGCGGATAACGTGTCGCGTGTTCAGGCAATAAGCCAACCAAGTTCAAAACCTCGATAACCTTTTTGTCAATGAATTCCTTATCGTGAATCCCTCGAATCTTTAATCCTTCGGCAATGATTTCTCTAACCGTCATACGTGGGTTCAAAGAAGAAATCGGATCTTGGAAAATCATTTGGATTTTGTTGGTGATTTTTTCTTTCCTCGCCCCATATAAAGCTAGTAATTTATTGATTTGGAATTTGGTTTTTTCTGTCCAAGAAGGATCGGTTGCTAAAAGCTCTTTTTCTTTTTTATCCCAGAATTCTTTTGCACGAGCGTATTCTTTTTTGGAATATTCCTGAATGCCGTGTTTTTGATCGTAGCGGTGTTCTTTTATGCGTGAAGTTTGATAAGCGACAACTTCCTTTTCGTGCTTCTCGACCTCAGCTATTTTTTCTTCGTATAATTCCTTGATTTTCTGCGCTTGGGATTCATCGCAATCTTCGAGTTCCTGGCGCATCTTTGTATTAAGGTCTTTGATTGATTCTTTGGCGCGAATTTTCGTCCATTTAATCTCTTTTTCGTTCCATCTGGTTCCGCAAGAGATGACCTGTCCTTTAAAAGTCACTTGTCCACCAGTTGGTTCATAGAGCTTGATTATGCTTCTTCCTGTTGTGGTTTTGCCACATCCAGATTCTCCGACTAACCCAAATACCTCTCCTTTATAGATATCAAAGGAGACATCATTTACAGCTTTTAATTTGGTTTTGCCAGACATTTTGAAAAATTGTTTCAAATGTCTAACGGAAAGCAAAACTTCCTTTTCGTTGTTTTCCATCTTATTTGTCTCCTTTCTGGCTCTTTTCTAAAAGGCCTTTAGCATCGAGGCGTTTGGATTTTCTTTCGGAAACTTTGATGCATTCTGAGGCGTAGGCTTCATCAATTTCTTCATTGAATTCCGCTTTTAATTCGGAATCGATGTCTTTGCCATATTTGTTCTCCATTCTGATGATTCTTGCAAGAACTATTTCTGGAGGGCATACTTCAGGAGCCTCATCAGCTAAAAGCCAAGTGCGCGCAAAGTGAGTTGGAGTAACCATAAATAGTGGCGGTTGCTTTCTAAAATCAATCTTTAGAGCGAATTTGTTTCTTGCTGCATAAGCATCGCCGACAGGAGGATAAATCATATTCGGAGGTGTGCCTGGGATGGCATCGAGTTTTTCTTTGGTATCTAAGTCAGGCATCGAACCAAGCAAAGCCCATGTATAAGGATGCCTCGGATCGTAGAAGATATCATTAAAAGTACCGAATTCCACGATTTTTCCAGCGTACATAACAGCGATTTTGTCGGCCATGTTGGCAACGACACCGAGGTTATGGGTGATAAAGATGACGGAGAGATTACGCTCTTTCTTGATTTTGTTGATAAGTTCAAGAATCTGAGCTTGAATTGTAACGTCAAGAGCAGTTGTCGGCTCATCGCAGATAAGAATCTCAGGGTTACTTGTCAAAGCGATAGCAATGACAATACGTTGTCTCATACCGCCAGAGAACTCAAATGGATATTGTTTGAAACGTTTTCTTGGCTCAGGGATACCGACCTCTTGCATAAGCCCGATAGCAACCATTTTAGCCATGAATTTGGTGTGTTTTTTCTTGGAAGATAAGGCTACTTTGTTAATTGAGGCAAACAAAGCTTTTTCATCTTCATGCGAAGTGGAAGCAATCCTTTCTTTGTAGAGACGAATAATATTTGACATGTTTCCGACCATATTTGCGCGAAGTCTTTCTTCTTCGACGACGTTGGCTGGAACAGGCTTGAAAGAAGGCTCCTTGCCTTTGCTTTTTAACGCATTCCATTTGGCAGTTTCTTTTTGGAACCTCTTTTCCTCGGACTTATTCGTCTTTAAGGTTTTGAAGTAAGTGCAAATTGCCTTTTTAAACGATCCTTTAAAGGTTAGAGAATAAGAATCTTTGTTA
>CAVGNL010000149.1:0-11420 GCA_963630455.1 Prevotella sp. CAG:755 | reverse complement strand
CTTTGTTAATTGCCAAAGGATTTATTGTTTTTGTGACCAACGAAGAATTCTTTTTCCAAATTTCGAAGAGTTCCTTTTTCGACAACTCTTCTTTTTTTAATGTTTCTAAGGATTCCTCAAGCGAAGAAAGGGCATTAGAAGAAGCTTCCTTGCTCTTTGCATCATAATAAGCCATTGCCTTTTGAAGCAAATTCAAGAAATCATTGTCAAAAGCCTCGTGTTTTTCTTTGACTCGAGCATTTCTTTCCTCAATTGATGAATTTAAATCGTTATCGTTAGCAATTGCATATCCGAAGAAATCAGGAGTCTTTCTTTCAAGGATAGGATTAACCATTTCCGATAATTCGTTAACCATTGGAAGAAGTGCATCAAATTCGCCTTTTTTAGCTTTCCTTACTTTACGTAGAAGATAAAGTGGATATGCCTTTGCAAGAATTGTTCTGACGTATTTGTTTACAGTCTTTTTATCTTTAATCAAATAAGGATTGATGGTTTTTAAAAGAAGCTTTGCCAATTCGATGAAGGTAAGAGTTAAGTCGTTATCAAGATGATAATCAAGAGCGAATTTCAATTCCTCCAAATCTTTTTTAGCATCTTTCAGGAAGGCTAAAGCATAAGTATAAGCTAACTCTTCTTTGACAGATTTCTTTTCCGCAGAAAGGTAATTAGAGATGATTGTGTTTGCTTTTTGCTTCTCATCTTCTGATTTAAGAGACTCGTTTAGAGCTATTTTAATAGCGTTAATAGTCTTTCTATATTCCGCTCTGTTCTCTCGACGGTTGCTCCTAGCTTTCAAAACAGAAGCTTCGGTCAATTGCCTACCAATACGAACTATTGGGTTCAAAGAGCTAAGAGGGTCTTGGAATATCATTGAGATCTTCTCTCCTCTTATCTTATGAAGTTCCCATTCAGATAATTTAAGGATGTCTTTGCCATCATAAAGAATTTCGCCAGATTCAACGATGGCGTTTTTTGCCAAAATCCCCATGGCCGCTCTTGTTGTAACGGATTTTCCTGAACCAGATTCTCCGACAACGGCAAGCGTTTTTCCTTTTTCCAAATTGAAGGATACATCACGGACAGCTTGGACTTTTCCAGAGGTCGTACGGAAAGAAATCCGTAGATCACGTACACGTAGTACTATATCTTTCTTTTCCATAAATTAATCCTCCGCTCCTCTTAATGATGGGTTAAAGGCGTCTCTAAGACCATTTCCGAATAAGTTGAAGGAAATCATAAGCAAGGAAAGGACGATGGCTGGGAAAAGGATGATATGCGGATAATTTTGCAAATATCCTTGACCATTCGATAACATCGTACCTAAAGAAGTTATGCCTTTGTTGTTGAAATTGATGATGCCTAAATAAGAAAGCATCGATTCGCTAAAGATCGTAGCAGGTATCGTTAATACCGATGAAGTGATAATTGTACCTAAAGTATTTGGGAAGATGTGCTTCCACATAATGCGTTTATCGGAAGCGCCTAGGGTTCTTGCGGCAAGAACGTATTCTTGGTTCTTGTAACGATAGAATTGCGTTCTAACTCGATATGCAGGTCCAATCCATCCCGTCAAAACAAAAGCGAAGACCAATGCCCCGAAGGTTGACATCTTTCCAGTGTTGATAAGGGTTGAATTGACAATCGAAGCCAAAACGATGAATGGAATATTGCTCAAGATATCGCTTATACGTTCCATGATTAAGTCGGCAGCCCCGCCATAATATCCTTCAATGGCCCCATATATTGCACCGATTGCAAAATTGACGATGAAAGTGCTGATTGATAAGAGCAATGATAAACCGATGCCGCTTGCTAAACGGGCAGCAATGTCATACCCTTGGCCATCTGTGCCCATTAAGAAATATGGCTCAACCATGTTGTATTTATAGAGATAGTAGTTGTAGTAAAGAACTCTAATCGTATACTGAGTTCCAGTAGTGCCGCCCTTCTTGAAATAAGCGACGTTTCCATCTGAATTATATAAATAGGCTGGTTGCAAATTCGCTAAATCCTCAACTGATTCAATTCTTTTTCCTTTAGCGTTTACTGGATACCCTTTTTTGGTTTTATACCAGTAATTAGCGTTTGCTATATAAATCTGGTTAGACTCAATTTTTGTTGTATCAACCATTGGATAAATGATTTTTAAATTTTTCTCGGTTTCAAAATTGAGGATGTTTTGATACTCATCTGCGGTGACAGAAACATAGCTAAAGCCAACTTCGTAGTATTGTTGAACTTTGCTTGTGCGATATGTTACATCGTCAGTGACATAAGTATTTTTGACTTCTTTGACGGGGTTAAAGACAGAGGCTAATCCTTTTTCGACGCTCAATGATTTGCCATCTTTATCTTCGGCAGCAATGCCAATAGAAAGAAGATTGTAGTATCCTTTTTCGTTTAATTCTTTTGTGTAGGTTCCATCTGCGATATGCAAAGAAGAAAGCGTCTTCGACCACGGAACCATGCATTTATAAGTTCCATCAGAATAATAGGAATCGTGTTTGTTGACGAATGGGGTAACGATTGCATAGATTATGACGAGCAAAATTACGATGCCCCCAAACACGGCGGCTTTAGATTTACGGAATCTATTCCACGCGTCCCTAAAATAGCCGATAGGTTTGGTGTCGAATTTCAAATCATGGATTTTTTCGTCTTTTTGGGCTAATTCGAAATCATCCTTGAGGTATATTTCTTTTTCCATAATTATTTCGCCCCCATTCTGATGCGTGGATCAATAAATCCATAGCTGATATCAACTAAAATGCCAGCTGCTAATCCGATAAAGATGTAGAAGGCGTTGCAAACCATGTAGACGTCATAATCCTTACCGTTGATTGAGTTGATAAATAAGCTTCCAACTCCAGGAATGCCGAAGATGTTTTCAATAATAAGTGATCCGCCAATGATGGAAACGAATTCGCTTATGATTGAAGGCAAAACAGGGACCATGGAGTTATTTAAAGCGTGGCGCATCGTGGCTTGTCCGTTGGTTAAGCCTTTTGCCTTAGCTAAAATCATGTAATCTTCAGTCAAGCAATCGATTAGCTCGGCACGAACGAAACGAGTTAATCCGGCAATTGTCCCGAAGGAAAGAGCAAGAATAGCTGGAATCATGGAAACAAACATTGACCAGCTCCAATAGGATCCGCCTGCATCAGACAAACTAAGAATCGTTAACGGGAACCACCCAAGTTTGAAACAAAGGGTGTATTGCACTAAGAAAGCGTAAACGAAGGAAGGAACAGAAACAAATAGCATGACCAAAATGCTAATGACAGTATCCGGCCATTTGTTTTTGAATAAAGCGGCGATAATTCCGAAGAAGATTCCCAACGGAATGCTAAAAATGATCGAATAGACATTTACGAGCATCGTTGGCGGCAATCTTGTGAGAATAACGTCCCAGGCATTGGCGTTATATGAAATAAACCAACTAGTGCCCCAGTCCCATTTTGTGATGATATTACGGAAATAAATCCATAATTGCACGAGAATCGGTTCATAATAGCCGAGCGCTTTCATACGAGCGATTTTTGCGGCTTTTTGAGCTTCCGAAAGACCTTCTTGACTCGGAAGAGGCAATGACTTTATCAACACGAAGCATATGATCATGATGATTAAGAAAGTCAAAATCATGAGGCCGATTCTTTTTAAGATATATTTGAACATTTTTTTAGCCTCCTAATAGACGGATAAAAGGGAGACGTCTTTTTTAGCGTCTCCCTTTCGAGATGAAAGTGGGAATCCAATTATTGGTAATTAAGCGATCCGCCGTGGTCCGAAACGAATTTGGCCCAAGCCGCGTCGTTATATTTGTAAGTCATATAACGTAAGCCACCGAATCCATACATGATGTTGTAAGTATCGGTAACGAATTCGACTTTCATGGAATCAAGAGAAACGGATGCGTATGATCCTAAAACCGCGAAGTTATAAAGATTAAGTAGAGCGTTCTCAAGGCAAGAAAGAATATGAAGCTTTAATTCAACGTCGGCAGTGTAATAAGCACCTCCAGAAGCACCAATAGCCTGAGACCATGCTTGATAGGTCATGGTTCTCGTGGTTCCTTTTTTGCCTTCAGTATCATCACCCCAATCTCCATCATAGGAAATTTCTAAGGTTTCTGATGTTGGATCAAATGAACGGATTTCGTTGATGCTGGTGTAAGAAGGATCGCAATAAACTCTCATGCAAGAGAATGGGTAGAAAGCAGCACCGCCCCAAGCGCAGTTTGCAATTTCAACGTGTCCGCTTCCGATTGCATCGTATCTGTCTTCACTACCGGTGAATGACTTTCCTTTGAAAGATATCTTTCCTTCAAGAGGTGTGCCTTCGGTTGCTGTATCGACGAATTCCATGAGCAAGTTAGTTTGGGCTGTATTGGTTGCTGTTGTTGCATCATAATAGCCAATCTCTAATTCGATATCTTGGCCATTCGTATAGATGCCTTGTTCAATTGCTTCATTATAAGCTTGAATGAAGAGTGTCTTTGCTTGTTCAACGTCCAATCCCGTGACCGCTTCATAGGCTTCATCCAACGTTGAATATGTTTTTCCTTCACCGTATTCAATGCCATAGAGATCAACAACTGCCTTTTTGGCTTCTGGAGTATTACGGTAGATACTTGTTGGATCTTCTTCAACATTGTAATAGTAGAGTGTGTTAAGAAGTGCATATGCGGCTTTGTTTCCAGCGGTACACTCGGAATTGAACCTGGTTCTATCGATTGCAAGAGAAATTGCTTTACGGAAGCTATACAAAGAAAGAATTTGCTTGTTCTTGCCATTGTTAGCGGTTTTTTCAAGTTCCTTGAGATCATCGAGGTTGCTATCGAAGACAAGACGCATCGTATAAGTTTGATCAACATGCTTGAGGTAATCGCTGTAGCCGTATTTAGCCATGTCTGTGGCATCTAAGCTAACGGCATCGAGATCGCCTTTTTCAAAGGCAAGGAGAGCTGAGGCGTGTTCTTTATAAACATCGACTGTAATATCTGTTGTTTGATATTGGCCTTCATGTTTTCCATCTGTCCACCCATACCAATTTTCGTTACGAGTGAACTTCATTTGTTTATCTTGTTCGAAAGCGGTTAATTTGTATGGTCCATATGAATCATATCCGTCAACTCCAGCCGAGGCTGTGCCGTATGAGCTTGTTTTTAAGCCTGTGCTATCGGTTACGAGACTCTTATACAAATCCGGGTTGACCAACCAAGTTTCTGTTGCGTTTGTGTCGAAATAGAATTCAGAGACTTCGTTTTCGGTGATATAAAGCAAGGAATATTCATCCCATTTCACCAAGCCAACTTCATCAAAGCCAATATTATTATAGTTGACATAAACTGAAGCACAATAATATTGAACTGTCTTGAGGCTTTCTCCTTCAAATAAAGGAGTTGAAATGATTTCTTTGTAAATTTCATCACTCCAAACTACTGGTTCGGTATATTTTTCGAGAAGGTTGACGCCTCCCGATGTTGTAAAATAAGAGACATAACTACTTTCTTTTACTTTTTTATAAGTGGAGCCAAAGACGCTTGAGAAAAGAGTATCAGCACCAGCAAAGTCTAGATAATAAGTTTCTTCTGTCGTAACGCCCCACTCAGGAACGCTTGCAAGGTTAGTTAACGCTCTTTCTCCGGCGTTATAGTAATTGAAGGCGTGAACGATAGAGCAGTCACCGCTATAGTAACTGTTCGCACGGTAGTTCTTATATTGGCTATTTAGTAATAATTCCATTGAATCGACATAAGTTTGAGCGTTGATTTCTTTTCCGCTTGCAAACTTAGCGCTTTTGTTCAAATCAATTTTCCAAACTCTTCCGGTTTCGCCATCTTCGATGCCCCATTTTTCTTTGAAATCATCGGTCACGATTGTGGCATCACTTGTGGCATCGGTGATTTTTTCCGCCATTTCTGGGGTGACGACATATCCGCCTTCATTATCTGGGTCATAAGCGAAATCGACAAATCCGATTTCTGTGTACCCCGATACTTCGTCACGTCCAGAATCTTCCCATGTATGTGGATTCCAGTTTGTTGGAGTTCCGCTGACATAAGAACGGTAGGTGTATTTTTCTGCTGAAGGCGCTTCAGAACTTGTTGAAGACCCCCCCTCTGCTGAAGAAGTCGCACTAGACGATCCGCTGCTAGATGCACTAGATGAAGATGTGTCTTCTCCGCAGCTTGTTAAGGCTGTTAATGCTCCTAAGCCAATAACAAGAAGTGTTTTACGTTTCATAATAGAAACCTCCTTTAATTTTTTCCCCCTCTAACTTTTATTCGAGGCCTCTAACGAGCGCCTTGATGTGCAATATTTTTAAATAATGTAAAAAGATGTCAAGAAATATTTTTTAACTTTACATTTTTTTGCAAAAAGGACGTTTTTAATCGATGAAATGTTGACTTTTTCTAAATGATAAAAAATGATTCTTTACATTTAAACGCAAAAAATAGTTAGAACGGGTATTTTTAAATAAAATGTAAACATCAAAAACAAACCTAAAAAAACGTGATTGTAACAGCCAACCTTAAACAAACCTAAAAATGGTAATTTAGTAACGATTACATCACTTAATGAAAAAACATGCTCAATTTGATTTGTTTTTCTGAAAATTTACAAAGTTGTTTAACCAACGTTTTTTAAAGCTAAATATGCATCATCGACAACGGAAACAAAATCTCCCCTTACATCTTTTCCGGTGGTCGAAATATAGAAAAGAAATTCAATGTTGCCTTCCTTGTTTCCTAGAATCGGGGAATATGAATAACATAAAATATGCAGCTGATTTGCATGTAGGTACATTGAAAAGGAATTAAGACTTTCAACCAAAAAACACTTCTTCTTAACGACACCATTTTTGTTAAGTCTCGTTGGGCCGACCTCAAATTGAGGCTTGTATAGGCATATCAATTTGAATTCTTTTCCGAATGACAATAAGGTATCGATAATAGCCCTAATGGAAATGAAAGAAACATCACATACATAATAATCTATTTCGTCTTCGAAAAAAGAAGGGGTGACGTTCTTGAAATTCGTATTTTCCATCACCACAACTCTGGAATCTTTTCTTAGTGATTCATGTAATTGGGAGGTGCCTACATCAATTGCGTACACTTTCCTAGCTCCACGTTTAAGAGAACAATCTGTAAAACCGCCAGTCGAAGAACCGATGTCGCAAATGACTTTGTTTTGAAAATCGACATTAAAAATATCGATAGCTTTTGCTAGTTTGTGTCCGCCACGCGATACGTATTCCAAAACGTTGTTTGCAAGGATTTCGACAATATCTGAGTCATTTACATCATATCCATTTTTGGTAACGATACGATGATTTACTTTTACTTTTTGCGATTTGATTAACTGAGATGCTTTGCTTCTGGTTTCGGACAATCCTTTATTAACGAGGAAAAGATCCAGACGCATATGCTAATCGGCTTTGTTTTCTTCTAGGGATTCGTTTTTTTCTTGAGCTTCTTTTACAGCGGAGGCAAGCGCTGTTTTGTTCCCTAATCCAACCGTTTCGTCCACAGGCAAAGAGAAAGCAATTGCCTGAGCTGGGGAATTCAGACCGGCTTTTTGATATACGGCATGGAGAATCCCATCACGGATATCTTCTGAAGCCAATATCAAAAGAAGCTCTTTTTCTGGATGAATGGAGATTCCAAAAGTGCTTTCGGCTTCTTGACGAGCTGTTCCACGGGCGTTAATTTTCGTACCGCCTCTAGCTCCAGCCTCTCTTGCGGCATCCATTACCGAATCAGAGAAACCAGAATTTACGATGCAAACGATCAATTCAAACTTATCACTCATTTCCTTTGCCCTCCATATTGGCCAAGAATTGATAAGACATCTTTCCGATCATACTTGAGAAGGGGATCGCAAAGGCGATGCCTTGTCCATTTCTTAATTTAAAATACTTATCTTCATAAGCATTCATTATTTGTTTTACATGTTCTTCTTTTACAACGCTGATGATAACGGCTTTATCTGTATTTGTGTGAATGGCGGCCGCTAATTCTTGCGGCATTGTTCCTGTCCCAAAAAGGACCATTTGGATATTTGCCTCATAGCCTTCAAGTATATCGAGATAAAATTCGGCCTTGTTTCTAGGGACGATCGTAAAGAGCGCTTTTAACTTTTTAGGAGCTGCTAAAGGGGCGTTTTTTTCTTTTTCTTTGATTTCCTTGATATTGGAAAGATTAGGGATTTTTTCCTTTAATTCCGCGTTTCTTTCTTTGATTTCCTCACGTTTTTCTTTTACGGCAGCTTTAATTTTAATTTTCTTTTTTCCATTCATAAAAGTGCCCTCTTATTTAAAAACGATAATTTCTTCGTCATCTGCGCTGAGAACGCGTTTGGCTCTTGAACGCTCACGTATTTTGTTTTGAATTACGGCTTTGAAACCAAGAAGCTGAATGGCGATAAGCGGAGTCATGGCAACCATTGCGACAACGCCGAAACCATTTTCAAGAATAGCTGCTTTAGCCGCTTCTGTTGTTGCGTCTCCTCCAGCCATCATTACGCAAGCACCTATTGCCATAGGTAAAATGAAAGACGATGTTAAAGGCCCGGAAGCCACTCCGCCAGAATCGAAAGCGATAGATGTATACACTTTCGGAACAAAGAAGGATAAAGCCAACGATAATAAATATCCAGGGACCAGATAATAAAGAACGGAGAAATTGAAAACGATACGAATCATTGACAAGCCTATTGAGATTCCTACGCCGATGCACAAAGCCAACAACATCGATCTTTTTGAGACACCGCCCATTGTTACTTCTTCGACTTGCTTTGTTAAAACGTGAATCGCAGGCTCTGCTAAAACTACGATGAAGCCCAATATAAAGCCTACGGCAATAAGCCAAGGAGATCCAGCTTCAGCTAACGATTTGCCTATAGCGTAACCAATAGGCATAAATCCGACTGTAGCGGCCGTTAAGAAAACAACCAAGCCAACCAAAGTGAATAGTAATCCTCCGATTATGCGAAGAATCTGCTTGAAAGGAAGCCTTATAAAGATGAGTTCGATTATAAAGAAACAAACGGTGATCAATCCCAAGGCAATTCCTACTTCTTTAAGGGAGGAAAGCATTGTCTCAAGCACATAAGACCAGATGTTTTCTGGCATCGAATAACTTGAAGGCAATTGGTAATTCATTGTTCCATTGATTGTCATGCTTAAAATAAGCACAACCAAAATAGGTCCAATCGAGCAAAGGGCGACCAATCCGAAAGAATTTTCTTTGGCTTCTCTCCCGCCAACCGTTTGAGCGACACCAAGCCCCAAAGCCATTATGAACGGAACGGTGATTGGGCCGGTTGTTACGCCACCAGAATCGAAGGCCAATCCCATGAATTTAGCGCCTTGCGGGCTAAGCATAGCTAAAGAAGCTAAAGCGAACAAAACCATGTATAAGAACATCAAAATATAAGATAAGTCGATTTTGAAAAGGATTTTTAAGATGGCCACGGCAAGGAATAGCCCGACACCAAGTCCAACCAAAACAATTAGAAGAGTTCCGTTAAGCACGCCTTTGACTTGATTTGCCAAAACAGACAAATCTGGTTCAGCGATGGTGATAAGCACACCCATAGTGAAGATGATTATCAAAGCCAATTTGATTTTCTTTGACTTGATAAGAGACGAACCGATTTGTTCGCCCATAGGGGACATCGCCATTTCTGCGCCAACATTAAACAAAGCGATGCCTATTATTAAGAAGACCGCAGAAGCTAAGAAAATGAGTATTTCATTCACTGAAAGATTCAGTAGGGGAGTAAAGAAAAGAATCAAAACTATTGCCGTTACAGGTAAGACTGAGAAGCAAGATTCTTTTAATTTATCGAGCAAATTTTTTACCATGGGCTCATTATACAAAAAACTGTTGTTTTATAAACAATAAAATCTTCTTTTTTAATAATTTTTTCACGGCTTTTTGGAATGAGCCAAAATTAGTTCGTTCGAAAACAAACGTTTTTTCAAGATTAAGTAAAATTACGCTAAATAAGCATGCATTTCCAAAAAAACGGCTGTAGAACACGGATGAATTATTCTGCGATTAAAAAGAAAAAACAAAAACATCAAGAAAATGCTGGCGGAATTTTTGGGTTATTGAAAACGAGAGCCGTATAACATCTAAATTGCGATTTTTAAATACACATGATTTGAAAAGCGATAAGGCGAAAAATCAAAGTAAATAATTAAACAACTTAAAAATTGATTACATGTAAGCGCTTTCGGATTATAATAGCCTAGAAATATTTCTTAGGGAGGCTATGTATGGCCAAATTTATCCAAAAGATGATTGACAATGGAACCTATGAAGGCGACAAGGTTCCTAAACTGACGAGGATTCTATTTCCTTGGTCAGGGATTTTCCGTGATGCATGTTACCAACTA
Source organism: Prevotella sp. CAG:755 (assembly GCA_963630455.1). GTDB lineage: Bacteria > Bacillota_I > Bacilli_A > RFN20 > CAG-826 > UBA4951. Next base: position 1,010 of record CAVGNL010000149.1, on the reverse strand, counting down.
GTTGGGACGTTTTTGACGCAATTCGCCCTAGCTTCCGGAGTCTTAGACACCGGAGAAGCCTTTAAGGCGCAATATGGCGTAATCACGGTCGCTTTGATGATTGCTCTTATTTGGGATGGCATTAACGACCCTATTATGGGATTCATCATTGAAAAGTTCCGCTTTAAGTTAGGAAAATTCCGTCCATGGATTGAAATAGGTGCAATAGGCAACACATTAACGGTAATATTAATGTTTATCATTCCATCATTAGGCTTGGTCCATGGATGGGGTTACGTTGCTTTCATGATTGTGATGTATTTCCTTTGGGATTTGATGTTTACGATGAATGATATCGGCTATTGGTCGATGCTTCCTTCTTTGACTAACGATCAAAAGACAAGAGCTAAGATGTCTACATCCATGACGATCGCTGCTTCAATCGGTACATTCCTCTCATTTGCATTATTAACTTTAGGCCCCGGTAATTTAGGAACGTATAAAGAGGTTTTCCTTTGGGCATCGATTGCTTTGGCGGGAATTTTCCTTGTTACCCAAACCTTGGTTTTCTTCCTTTGCAAGGAAAAAAAGAGAGATCCAAAACAAGAGGAGATCTCCGAGCAATCACACATCCTCGATTTATTTAAAGTTGTCATTAAAAACAAGGAGCTGCGAGCGGCCGCAATCGCCATGTTCCTTTGCTATGCTGCAGAGGGATTATTAACTGGCGTTGGAACCAATTACTACTATTTTGTTTACGGTTATCCGAGTGGTGCGAATATAGCAACGGCAATCTCTGTGTTCTATATTGTTGGTACAATCGCCGCACAAGCTTTTTATCCTATGATTTCAAAAAAGCTTAAAAAGAAACAGATACTTCTTTTGTCGGTTGTGGTTATTGCCGTTTTCTATTTGGCGTTCTTCTTTATGGGCTTCCCGATGAGCGGACGTTATCCGATTTTAAAATCCGATAACATTGTCGGATGGCAAAACATAATCTTATATATATTCGCTTTCATATTCTTTGCGGC
>CAVGNL010000148.1:0-3627 GCA_963630455.1 Prevotella sp. CAG:755 | reverse complement strand
AGCTATAACAGTAAGGTTAATTCCAGCAAGGAGAATGAGTGAGAAAGCTCCTCCGATGAAAATGGCATAAATAATAAAGCCAATCCATGGAGCAGTTTTAGCTTTAGTCCCTAATGTAATAAAACTATTAATTACTGAAACAATAAGAGAACCAATAAGGCAAATGATTCCAGTGGCAAGAGCAACAGTAGCCCCTTCTTCTGTGAGCCCTCCATTCCCATCACTATAAATTTTTGCGACGATAAGTGCCCAGGCAAACGAAACGACCGCCGTAATCAATAAGCCGATGAACATATAGCCGAAAACTTTTCCGAGAAATTTCGAGGTGGAAACTTCTTGTTCTTTTTCAAACACAACTTCTTGTTGTGGGTTTTGCTGTTGGCTTTTAAATCTAAATTCCATAAAGAAAAACCTCCTTTCGCTTATTATAAGCAAATGGAGGTAAAGAATGAAATTGTTATTTAGCTAACATTCCATCAATTAAGCCTTTGAAGGAAAGAGGATCAAGAGAAGCTCCTCCGACAAGCGCGCCATCGATGTCTTCTTCTGACATGTATTCAGCGATGTTATTGGGTTTTACTGAACCGCCATAAAGAATTCGCATATCCATGGCAACCGGACCAAACATTTCTTTCAACGTGCGGCGAATGAAACCAATTGTGTCTTCAGCGGTTTCTTTTGTTGCGCTCTTGCCGGTGCCTATTGCCCAAATCGGTTCGTAAGCAATAACAACTTTTTTAGCATCTTCAGCATTCAAGGAAGCCAAACCAACGCGAATTTGCTCAGCGACGAATTTCTTCGTTTCGCCTTTTTCGAAAGTCTCTAAGGACTCCCCACAGCAATAAACCGGAGTCATATCGTTAGCAAGAAGGGCCTTGATTTTTTCGTTGCATTTTTCAGATGTTTCTCCGTTATATGCTCTTCTTTCAGAATGTCCAAGAATTACCCAGGATATTCCAATTTCTTTGAGCATAGGGATAGAAACTTCACCAGTGAAGGCGCCATGGTCGTTTTCATTGACGTTTTGAGCGGCGACGATGCATTTAGGATTGATATTTTCCTTAACTGTCTCAAGGCAAACAAATGTCGGAGCAACACCAACATCGATATTATTAGCAACCGCGTAATCTACCATCTCTGTTGCGGCTAAAGCGAATTCCTTAGCCTCGGATGGGGTTTTATTCATCTTCCAGTTGCCGAGTAGTAATTTTTTTCTCATCTTGTTCACCAACATTATCGAAGAACGTCAACACCAGGGAGATGCCCATCATTCTCAATCATTTCAAGCGAAGCTCCGCCACCTGTGGAAACATGGGAGAAAGTTTCCTTATAGCCAAAGAACTTAACGGCAGAAGCGGAATCCCCGCCACCGCAAACAGTGAAAGCCTTTCCTTCTAAAGCGGCAATGGCTTCACAAATTGCCTTTGTGCCAGCTTGGAACTCATTTTGTTCGAAGACGCCAACTGGCCCATTCCAGAAAACCATCTTTGCTTTCGAGATAATCTCTTGATAGAAAGCGGCTGTTTTTGGACCGATATCGCACCCTTCATAGCCATCCGGGATGCATCCGCCTTTTTCGATGATTGTATCAACGATCTTGATTTCGCGATCTACGACGCTTGGGTCAAAGGAGGTAGTAACGACAGCGTCTGTAGGCAAAAGCAAGCGGCCTTTTGCTTCAGAGATGCACTTACGGGCAAAATCCAATTGGTCTTCTTCGACAGGCGAATTTCCAACATTCATTCCCATGGCTTTTTTGAAGGTGTAGGTCATCGCTCCACCAATCAAAACGTAATCGCATTTTTTAAGCAAGGAATCAATAACCTTTATCTTATCGGAGACCTTGAATCCACCAAGGATGGCAACATATGGGCGATCTTCGTCTTTAACTTCGACGCAACGAGTGAGATTATCAACTTCTTTGATCATCAAATAGCCTTCGGCAACCTGCTTTCCTTCGGCTTTCAAAATCGAAGGAACGCCAACTGTTGAAGCATGAGCACGATGTGCGCTTCCGAAAGCATCCATAACAAAGATATCAGCTAAAGAAGCCCATTCTTTTGCTAATTCAGGGTCGTTCTTTTCCTCGCCTTTCTCGTAGCGGGTATTTTGAACAAGAAGGATATCCCCATCTTTAAGAGCGGCAACCGCTGCTTTTAATTCTTCTCCACGAGTGGCTGGGCAAAAAGTGACTTTCTTTCCTGGGACCAGCCCTTGAAGAGCGACGGCAACTGGAGCCATGTCATTGGCTTTTTTCATTTCTTCGATCTTTGCTTGATTTGGTTCTTTCCATTTAATTTTGCCAAGATGCGACATCAAAATAAGACGCGCTCCTTTGTCGGCTAAATAATTAATTGTAGGAAGAGCGGCTTTAATACGATTGTTATCACGAATGACGCCGTTTTTTTGTGGAACATTAAAGTCAACGCGAACGTAAACTTTCTTTCCGGTTAAATCTTTTAAGTCTTCAACTGTAAGCATAAATTTATTATCAATCTCCTTATGCGTCCTAATAATAACACTTTTACAAGTGTTGTTATCTAATAAATAAAGAAATACCGATTTACTTGATTAGAAAAAGACCGCCAACAAAGCGGTCTAAAGAATCGTGATTTAATTAATCGCTATAAGCATGAGCATTGCATATCATAGCTGCGGTAACAGTGCCGGTGAGGACAGCAACACCTTTAGTCCAAGTATTTGCATCAATAGGCATATCAGTTGCTACCGTATTGGTCCAATCAAATGTTTCCTCATAATCTTGATAGTTATTATAAAGTCTCGTGAGTTGATAATTTTCCCATTCATAGATGCAATTTTCTCCACCCATGGAAACCATATCAGCTTGGAATGGATACATTGCGGTTATATCTGCCTTCATTTTGCCATCAGCATATTTTTTATAACTCTCTGATTTGATGTAGCCATAAACGGTTCCGCCACCATATCCTTGACCATAAGTTTCGGTATTGTCCTTGTCTTTGCTATTATCGGCAATCCATTTTTCAGATTTGTCGAAGCCTTTTAGCCAATAGCTTGTGCCAGAGGCTTGAGAATCTGCGTATGTCTTTAAGGCTCCAATACCTGCTGTAATTATGCCTTTAACGACTGTTTCTATTGTTTCGTAGTATGTTTTTGTTGAACCGACAACCGAGCCAACAAAATATTTTCCTTCAGCTGTCTTGTAAGCATAGTAAGAGCTTCCTGCTGGGAAATCGCCTGTTTCTTCATCGAAATGACGATATGCATAGACGGCAGCAGAGTCTAAGATCATTGAGCTCTTAGCTGTTCCGGCTTTTGTACTCTTTGTAGGATTTTTGCCAATTGTAACATCCTTATAAGTGACTTTTGTTGGCGTTTGAGCATGACTAGCATACGAATCTAACTCTGTTTCTGCTTGTGCACGTGTTAATGTTGTTCCGCTATCGCCGCAGCTGGCTAATAAACTAACGCCTGCTAAAGCGAATAAGCTTAATTTTATTTTTGCGTTCATGATGAATCGCTCCTTTTCTTTGCGATAAAAATTTTAGCCTCTTAAGATTTAATTTACAATCGTTAAAATAGAAAATTTCCGTTAAATAAAAAACTCATCTCCAAATTTTAGAGCTCGAAATAGTCATCTCCAAA
>CAVGNL010000147.1:0-5210 GCA_963630455.1 Prevotella sp. CAG:755 | reverse complement strand
CTTTAATACATATGCATGCGCCAGAACTGGCGTGCGATAAACCTTGGTTTTAAGCGACATATGTTTCTTGTTAATTAGATGTATAAAATCATTAAAAAATCCTAAATTAATGACATTTGAGATCTATAAAATCTTTACGAAATATTCAATGGATCAATTTATTTTAAATATTTAATTTTATAGGCTGATTATAACAACTGCTTATGCGAGAAAAATAATATAAATAGATGTAGTACTAAAAACTAGATAATGCTATATTACTTAACTGTTAAAGGTGGAAAATGGAACGCTTTTTTAAAGAAAAATATAATGTCATAATCATTGGCTCTGCATTAGCGGGAATGGCTTGTGCGTTAAGACTCAAGAAAATGGGCGTTAACGATATTTTGATTCTTGAACAGCATAATCTTCCTGGAGGCGTTGCTACATCTTTCGTTCGCGAAGGGGTAGAATACGAGGCCTCGCTTCATGAGATGATGTCTATTGGCGAAAAAAGCCAATTAAGTGCTGGTTCTTTCTTTAGAGAATTTGGAATTAATATAAATTGGTTAAGGGTTCCTGAGGCTTACCATTATGTTGACCCAGAAATGAATGCTACAATTCATGCGGGAACCATGGGGGATTTTGAGATTCCTGCTAAAGATATTGCCTGTGCTTGTGATGATAAAGATGGCAATATATACAAAAACGTACTCTCCTTTTTAAAGACTTGTTATAAGGTACATGAAGCTTCTGAATATGTGACTTTGCATAAATGCAGCAAGCTAAAAATGATTTTCAAATTCCCTGAATTAGTCAAAACGGCAGGCTATTCGACAAAAGAGGTAATGGATGCTTTTCATTTGCCTCAAAAAGCTCAAAATCTACTCTCTGCTTATTGGATATATGTTGGAAATAAAATAGATGATCTCCCTTTTAATGTATTTGGATATTTGCTTGCTGATTATTTAGGATTTGGAAGTTATATACCAAAAGAAACATCTCATGAAATGTCTTTAAAAATGGCTGAGAAGTGCGAAGAACTTGGAATTCGCATCGAATATGGGCAAAAGGTTGAAAAAATCCTTGTCGAAAAAGAAAGAGCGTATGCCATAAAAACAAAAAACGGCGAGGTGATAAACGCCAAAGCGATAGTTTGCGGAGCTTATCCTAACGTTGCATATGCAAAAATGATAGAGCCTTCTAACGAAGTTCCTTCCCAGGCTAAAAAATACGTGAATTCAAGAGAAGCTTCTCTCACCTGTTTTTCTTTAACTTTATTATTGGATACAACCCCCGATAAACTAAATCTAAATTGCTATTCCACTTTCTACGCAAGAAATGGATTAAACGATTTTGATAAAGTTTGGGAAAACCATAAAAGCTTAGAGTGCTTTGACTATCTGACTTCTGTTTGTTTGAATTTTGCAAATCCATCCGGCGTGCCTGAAGGCAAGAGCATGTATACGATTGTCGCTCTTCCTCGTCCTGAGGCCTGGAAGGGCGTTAATAAAGATAATTACGAACAAACCAAAAATAAACTAGCAAAAGAAGTTATCAACATTGAATCAAAAAGGCTTGGTGTCGATTTAATGAAGCATTTAGAACGATGCGTTATCGAAACCCCCGTGACTATCGCTCGCTACGTGGGAGCATATCAAGGAAGCATTTACGGCTACAAACATTCAATGCACGACTCCGTTGTCGCGAGGATTTTTATGGAAAAGGATGAAAACTACATCTCTGGTTTGTTTTTCACCGGCGCTCATCAGCTCATGGGTGATGGAATGGCCCCTTGTATTGGAAATGGTCAACATGCCGCAAATCTAGTTTTTAGATATCTTAAAAAGACGAGGAATATAAAATGAAAATAAAATCGTTTTTTAAAGACCTTATGGGTGCTTTCTTGGTAAAAGAAAAAAGAGAAAACGCAATTGATAAAACTCCATCAAAGGAAGAATACGATGATCCAATTTCCTTAACCGCCAAAGAATTGCACCCTGGAAAAATAAAATTGAAAATAAGCTCTATAAAAGAAGTCACAGGCGGAGGGAAAACAATTAGATTCATTTGTGAGGATGCGTCAATCCCGCTCTTTCAAGCCGGGCAATATATGACGTTACAAAAGAAAATAGGTTCTAGTGAGGTTACAAGACCATATTCAATTTCTTCTGCGCCATTCGAGACAGAAATTAAATCACCGTTTATTGAAATAACGGCGAAAACGATGGGAAAAAATGGATTTTTTTCGACATATTTATTAAATGAGACAAAAATAGGTGACGTATTCATCTCAGAAATTGGGCTTGGAGATTTTTATTATAATTCTTTAATTGATACCAAAAATGTTGTTGGAATTGCCGGCGGTAGTGGAATCACTCCATTTCTTTCAATGGCTAGAGAAATCAAAAATGGTAATTTAGATATTAATCTTACTATCCTTCACGGATCTGTTAAGGCTAATCAAATTTTCCTTAAGGAAGAATTAGAGGAATGCATTTGCGACAAAGTTAGGATTGTAGATGTCGTTTCTGATGATGAGACTTGGGAAGGCGAAAAGGGATTCATTGATTCTGAACTTATTAATAAGCACTCAGAAAAGGATTCCACTTACTTTGTATGCGGACCGCAAAAGATGCAAGATTTTTTACGCAAAGAGTTTATAAAGCTGAATATTCCCACAAAGAGAACGCATTTTGATTATTATGGCCCGCTAACTGATGTCTCTTCTTTAAATGAGTATCCACAAGAAGCAAAGAACAGAACTTATTCAATTAAAGTTTTGCGCGGGATAAAGGTTGATGAAATAAAGGCTTTCTCAAACGAAAGCATCGCAACATCTTTGGAACGTGCGGGTATAAAGATACATGCTGGTTGCCGTAGCGGTGTTTGTGGGTTTTGCCGCATAAAAGTTATTTCAGGCGAATATTTCATACCAGCAAAAAACGATATGCGAAGAGCATCCGATAAAGAATTCAATTATGTTTATTCTTGTAGCACTTATCCTTTGTCAGATTTAACGATACGAATAAACATCGACTAAGCAAAAGAAATCGTTATTTTTGTCCCATAGCCTAATCGCGAGGTTAGATTTATCTTTCCTCCATATTTTAAAATGGCATGTTTAACTATTGAGAGGCCTAGTCCGGTTCCGCCGTTTTGTCTGCTACGCGATTTATCAACGCGATAGAAACGCTCAAAAACTCTTTCTTGATCTTTCGGCGAAATGCCTATGCCTGTATCTGATATTTCGATTGAATTATTTTTTAGGACAATAGAAACAATTCCGTTTGGGACATTGTATAGAATTGCATTTTCAACAAGATTCTTAAAAATCAGGCTTGCATCCTTTTCTTCGATTTTTAAGCGCATCTCTCCTTCAAGAAAAACCCTTACGCCTTTGTTATTGGCAAGAAGTGATAATCTTTTAATTTCTTCTTCGGCTATGCTCGAAAGATTGATTTCCTTCAAATTGTCATCTATTTGTTTTTCTTCCAAAAGAGAAATTGCGAGCATATCTTGAATAACTGAGAGCATTCTTTCAGAAGAAGATGCTATTTTTGCAGTGTATTCTTGGATTTTTGGATTTTCTGAATTCAGTTTTATTAGTTCATTGAAACCATTTATTGCTGTTAAGGGCGTCTTTAATTCGTGAGAAGCTGCATCGACAAATTCCTTTCTTTGCTTTTCTAGATTCATTTGAATCGTAATGTCATTAAAAACAAACAAAGAATAATCTTCAGCCTCTTTTTTGGAAATGAGGTAGATTTTGTTTTCGTTATCTTTTTTAAAAATTTCGCCATCTCCAAAAATAAGATTGTCGGGCAAAATGTTTCCAACAAGAGAGAATAGACTTTTGGCGGCTGGATTTGCGAAGACAATCGAATCATCCTTCCCTATGGCGATAATCGGGTTTGGCAAATTGTTTAGCAAAAGAGAAGTTTTCTCTTCCTCTTTTCTTAATCGAATCATTGTATGAGATAAATCTTTAGAAATATCGTCTATATCCGAAATGATCGCTCCTAGTTCGTCACGTTCCGAAAGATCTATTTGCTTTAAAGGCTCTCCTTGTTTTACCTTTTTAAGGTTTTTTTCCAATTCTTTTAGCGGCCTTAAAGAACGATTCGTAACAAATGAGATGGCTGTTACTGAGAGACCGATTAAAAAAATCGCCCCGACAGAAACCCATGGAATATAACCAGAGAGGAATGAGGTTAAAGATGACATGCGAGTTGCAATTCTTATCACATATATTTGCGAGGATATTTCCTTTGTTTCAGCGTAATAAATATAACTAATTCCAACACTTTCGCTTGAACGAATTACTGTTTTTGGCTTTCCTTCTAAGGCAGCTATTACCTCTTCTCTGTTTTTGTGAGACTCAAGTTTGCTGGCTTCTTCTTCCGAATCCCACAAAACATCACCATTTTCTAAAATTATCGTTTCACGAATATTTTTATCGTTAATGACTAAAGACGAGGTGTCTCCGGTGAAGGCTTCCTTATAAGCGTGCGTTAAGGCGATTGTGTTAGTTTCGCCTTCTCTTAAAAGAACGTTTTTTGCGAGCAAGATGCCAAAAACAAGCATGAAGGTGATGCTCAAGAGGATGATCAATGAATTCCAAATTGTTAGTTTCCTTTTCATCGCATGATATAACCCACGCCTCTAACGGTATCTATGTTAACGCTTGATTTAGCGATCTTTTTTCTTATTCGCGATACAAACATGTCGATTGTTCTTGTTTCGATATCACAATCAATTCCCCAAACTTTAGATAGAAGCTCTTCTTTAGATAAGGCTTTATCAATATTGTGCATGAAATAGGAAAGGAGGTCGTATTCTTTTATGGATAGGTGAAGTGGAAGGCCGTTTAGAGAAATCTCATGATGTTGGTTGCTTATAACGAGTTCTTTGTATTGGAGATCGTCATTTTTGTCAACCTTCCTTATATTTGCTCTGATACGTGCTAACAATTCCATAATGCCGAAAGGTTTTGAAATGTAATCTGAAGCGCCATCATTTAAGCCTTTGACTTTATCGGTTTCTTTATCTTTTGCGGAGACTAAAATAACAGGGATATTGGCGTATTCGCTTTTCATTAAATCGGAAAGGATGTCCATTCCGCTTGTACCAGGAAGCATAATATCCAAAAGAATCAAACTCGGCCTGCTCTCTTTCAAGGCATTCCAAAAAGACGAAGCTTCTTCAAAAGTCTTACAAACGTATCCACC
>CAVGNL010000146.1:9784-12749 GCA_963630455.1 Prevotella sp. CAG:755 | reverse complement strand
AAATTCACCAAAGGAAACTTTTGCCAAATCAAGTTTTTCTCCGTTCGCCGAGATTTCACATTTGAGATAATTAGTCGAATTAATCGTGAAATGGCTTCTTTTGACGATTCCTTTATAAGCGCTAGGCGTTTCTTCCAAAGAATATTCGATAATGCCGTTGTAATACGTGCCTATCAAAGAAGGCAAAGACACCCCTTCTTCGAAGAAAGCGCGAACTCCGCTATATTCGTTCCCCAAAGAGAAAATCGATTCGCTAACTTGGTTACGATCTTTATGAAACCCAATTTCTTTTATCGAAAATGGCTCTGTCTCGAGATATTTCGTTTTTACTTTCGCCATAAATTCACTCCTTGCTTCCTTTATTCGCGCCAACGCCCATTATTTGATGCTGGAAAATAAGAAAAATGATTAATTGAGGGATGATCGAAAAAACAAGCAGCATCAAAAAATCTTCAGTTTTAAGAATATCCCCTGCCGAACCTATGTTATAAATTCCAACCATGAGAGTTTTAAGTTTATTGTTTTGCAAAACCAAATACGGCAAAAGGAAATCGCTATACGAAGCAGTCATGGAAAAAATCGCTACGATTCCTATCATCGGTTTGCTCAAGGGAAGAACGACCCGATAAAAAATCTGCAATTGGTTTGCCCCATCCATATTTCCGGCTTCGATAAGGGATTTTGGCAAGCGCGAAAAATAATCCTTGAAAAGCATGTAATAGTAGGCATTCGCGCCAAATGAAAGCCATAAAGGCAAAAACGTAAGATACGAATCTGGATTAGATAAGAAACCGAAATCCGCTATTTCTTTTGCGAGAGGCAAAATGTTAAGCGTTGCTGGAATCATGTATCCAAGGAAAATGAGCTTATCAATCACCTTAGAGCCAAAAGGTTTGATGATCGAAGTGGTGTAAGCGAGCAAGGAATTAAAGATAACCGCGCAAATAACAGCGCCAATCACATAAATAAACGTGTTAAGGTAATATTTTGTGAAATCTATTGTTTGCCAAATGCGAACAAATCTCCCAAAATCCCATACCTTTGGCCAAAACGTGTAGATGCTGGAATTAATTTCCCCGTCTGACTTTAAGGCCGAAGCGAACAAATAAACGATCGGAAACAAAGCAAAGAAAGAGAAAAGGCAAAGAAAAAAGACAATGAAGCCATAGCCAACCTTATGGGCCGGATTGCGGTAATCGGCAAAATTAAGGAAGCCGCCCCTTTTATCTTTTAGGCGAGGAAAGACATATTTTTTCATTTATTTTCCCTCCACCTTCTTTAAATAATGATCCAAAATAGCATATAGAAGCGTGAAAATAATGATTATTCCGCCAAGAATCAAAGCCGTTGCTGCGCTCTTGCCGTATTCAAAATCCTCAAATGCATACAAATAACTAAGCAACATCAAAGACATAGATGAGTCGAGTGGGCCGCCTTTTGGTCCAATGACAAGAGGCTCATAGAAAACCTGAAAAACGGAAATTATTTGAAGAACGAATAAAGTCAGAAGCGTGCCTTTTAAAGCGGGAATCGTGATGCGCGTGAATCTTTGAAAAGATGTTGCCCCATCTATGCGGGCGGCTTCATACATCGAATCATCGATGCTTTGAAACGATGAAAGATAAATAAGAGCCGTGCTCCCAGCCCCCTTCCAAGTCATAGCCAGAACAATCAAAGGGATGACAAGCTTAGTTGAGCCTTTCCAAGGGTGAGAGGCAAAACCCATTTTAGAAATTATCACATTGAAAAGATCCGTTGATCCATCTCCATACATCGAATTGAAAAGAAAGACAACAGCCATCCCCGAAATCATGCAAGGAAGGTAAAGAACGACACGGAAAAAGCCTTTCGCATGAATTACTTCCGAAAGGAGAAATCCCAAAATAACAGGCACTAAATAACCAATGACAAGGGAAAAACCAATGTAAATAAATGTATTTTTCAATGCCGAAAGGAATGTCGGGTCTTCAAACACGTCTTTGAAATTTTGAAACCCGACAAAAGAAGCGTTCTCATACCCGTCTTGAAAAGCAAGAATGATATTCCTTATCATCGGATACCAAACGAAAAAAGCAAACAAAAGAAGAGGAGCGATCATAAAAGCCCATCCTAAAGCGTTTTTCTTTAAGATGCTTTTCCAATTTCGTTTTCGTTTTGCAGGGATTTTTTTAAACATACATATCCTTATTTGTTCACGTTTTTATCCAAAATCTTTTGGAAAGAAGCATTCGCTGTCGTCAAAAGAGATTCGCAATCGCTTGTTTCTGGAGCGTTAAAAACACTTTGAAGAGCAGTATCTAAAATCTCATACATATCTTGAGCGTTATAAGCCTCTTCTGCGTGCTTGTTTTCTTGAATGTGGTCAAAGAATGGAGAATAATCATCCATATTGACGTTGATGTATTCGTTCTCTAACTCTTTAGCTTTCGAAAGATAATCTTCGTTTTTCCAAGGCATGATGCTTGGAGTTATTGGTTGGCCTTTCTTTTTGGCGACCTCGTATCCTTCTTTTTTCGCTTCCATGTTTGTTTCGGAAGCACTTGGAGAACGACCGATATAGTCAAAGAATTTTAAAATTCCTCTAACTTTCTCATCGGAAACTCCTTTAGTGAAGACATATGGCGTGCCACCATACAAAGAATAATGATGAGTTCCATCCCCTGTTGGCATAGGGACAAAAGCAAGATCGTTCATGTCGCAATGTCCTTGCAAAGCGGCTTGCTGAAGAACGTCGCTACCAACCACAGCCATTGCAACCTTCTCGTTGATGTTTGCATACCAATCGTTATAAACGCAAGCTACTTTCTCTTGAAGAAGATCATCTTTTTTCATTTTTTGAACCCATTCAAGAGCAGAAACAGTTTCTTTTGAATTAAGGTTCGCTAAAATTTTTTCTCCGTTTTTCTTTTCAAGGCTTCCACCGAAATTCCAGACGATATTGCTAAAAACCCAGCCACCGTTTTTG
>CAVGNL010000146.1:0-9774 GCA_963630455.1 Prevotella sp. CAG:755 | reverse complement strand
ATCATGAAGCCTTTTGCAGAATCGTTCTCTGCAATCGTGTTGGAAACCTCATATACTTCTTCCCAAGTCGTTGGATAAGCTGGCGTTTCATCATCATTTGTCAAAGAATAATACGTTTTCCCATCTTTTTTCTTCTCTGGAAGAATGCCATTCTCTCCGAGTATGCGTTTGTTGATTAAAAGACCTAGGCCATAGCCATCTCTTGGGATTCCGTATATCTCATCGTTGAAAGTGAGAGTATCTTTCATCTCCTCGTCCATTTTATCTACCCAGCCAACTTCTTCTAAAAGATTTGTAATCGGACGAATGATGTTTTTTTCCTTAAGTTTTTGTGGTTCAGTAAACCAGGTTTGCCAAACATCAGGGAGTTGACCCATCATTTGCTTGCTTCCGACTGTTTCTGTGCTATAGGTATATGGATCTCCTTTGATGACATACTGAGGATTATCTTTTTCGAATTTTTCTTTCCAAACGTTATACATCTCAACATCTGCGGCGGATGCTTCCTCGGGCCAAAAACCAATTTTTAATTCAATCTTATTATCGTCATTTGATCCACATGAACTCAAAAGAATGCCAGATAACGTTAATAAAATTCCTAAAGTATAAGTTTTTTTCATATAAACCCTCCATTAAGGAGAGGGATTTCTCCCTCTCCCCTCTACTATGATGTATTTTAGCTTATTTCGTCCAAAGCTGATTATAGTCGGACAAAGCCATATTGGTTGGAGTATCCTCCGCAACAAGCTGCGTCGTAATTTGAATCTTTTTGCCGTTTTCGCCAACTCCGCCGCCGATGTGGTATTTAAGAAGCGCACCAGCTACAAGTTGCTTCTCCTTTGGAAGAATGCCAAAATCAACAATGAGGTCCAAACCTGAGCCGATCTCTGTGTTATCGTAATCGAAATTATTTCCCCACATTGTTTTTAAGAGTCCAGGATAACTACTTGGCCACGCTTCTTGAATATTTCCGTCTTTTTCGACTGTAAGTCTCCAATCTTTAAGAGTTGTGCCTTCATCTCCTGTGACATGAATCAAAAGCAAGTTTGCATCAAACGGAAGAGACTCGCAAGCTGTTTCTCCTACATAAGAACCATTAGAAGTCATTTCAATCTTTCCTAGTTCTTTTACGTATCCTTCGGAAGCCATGAAAATCTCTTTAATTTGGATTTTTCCTTCGAATCCATCTCCGATATGCGCTTTGAAATAGCCATGTCCGCTCTTTGGGTAGTTAGCAGAAAGCAAGTCAACATAATATGTCGTATAGGTTTCTGGAATAATTTCGGATTTCTCCACTTTTCGTCCATCTTCCGTGTAGACATCAATCGCTGAATTCTTAAGCCATTTGGCATCGTCGTCGTTATAGGATGCGCGGAAGCCTTCCAAAGTCGCCGTTCCATCGCCCTTCATTGTAACCGCACCATATCGAGCATTGAATGAAGGTCCTACGCTACCAACATAATGATAGTCAGCAAGATTCAACTCAGCTTCATCTTTAACAGCATCGTCCAAATCCCCTTCACGCCCTTTTACTGCGCTAAAGCCATTGGCGAAGAAAATACTGTCAAGTTTGATGTCGCTTGTGCCGGTATAATAAATTTCAATGCTTCCAGTAGCCTTTGCATCATGTTGCGTAAGGTCAACGACATACCACTTAAATCCGTCAGCCGTTACATAAGGAGTTTCAAACGTTTCGTCTTTATAGGTCTTAACGCCCTCCATGGCAAGAGCGGCATTGAACCAAATCTCCTTGCCGCCCATTTTGAAACGGAAAGAGCCTAAATCAGCATCATCGTCCGCCTTAATGGAAAAGACGATATACTGAGCGCCCTCTAAAAGATGGCTTGAGTCAATAGAGACTTCATCATACCCATCTGTTGCCGGAAGATTTAGGCTTCCTCCGGTCATGCTGATACTCTCAGAGTTGCTCCAAGAAGTCATGCCGTTTATTCCTGCTGAAATATTTCTTTCATCTGTAGTTGAAGCGGTATATCCCTCTGCTCCTGATGGCATTTTCGGATATTCTCTATTGAAGTTATCGAATGTTACTGCCGTTTTTGCGTTGAATGTCGGATATTTTTTATCAAGTATCGGCTCTTCAAAAGAAGTCATGAAGACGTTGCTTAATTGAAGTTCATTTTCGCCGTCGTTTTCGAGAGCGACCGTTTTGATATTGGCACCTTCTGGACCATCAAATTTGCTAAGATCAATAGCTAAATTAGCATAAATCCCATCGACGCTATTAACGACTGTTTTGTCGCCTTGAACTTTGAGCTCATTAAAAGGAAGGGTCTTTGTGCTGCTTTCGCTATCATCGTAACTAACTGTAACCTTGCTTTCACTCATATCACCAAGAACAGAGAAAACGATATGACTCATTCTTTCATCCTCAGCAAGCGTTGGGGTTACGTATTTTTCATTCTTCCCGAGTGCGAGGCCTTTTCTAACAAAGACGGCATTCGGATTGTCTGTAGGTCCCCAATAAACCATATCGCTCTTAGAGAGATTTGGGCGATCAAAAGTGTCAAAAACTGTTTCTGTGTCGCCTTTTTTCGTCGATACTTTCGCAATTTCAATCACAGCAGAAACTTCCACGTCTTTTTTGACATATAGGTGGAAGCCGACCGCAGATTCTAAAACTTTTAACGTTGTTTCAGGGAAAGTGGTATTCGCGTCATCGACGCAATTGCCGACATCGATGCTAATATCTTGGAATTCGTTGGTGAGTTCTGGATTTGCTTCTCCGTCTTCATTTACGGCTTCGGCAAGATTGATTTCATAAACGTGACTAGAATTGTCATCGCTTGGGCGAATGCCGAGAATCAAATCGTTAAGCGGAAGTTTCCCTTCGGTTACGCGCATCGAAAGATGAATTATCGACGAACCCAAAAGGGTTTTATCGCCATCAAAGGTTCCGGAAGCCATTTTAAAGATACCTGCATCAGGTGAATTTGGGAAACCATCCAAATCAGAATCTACGACTTCACGCAAGAAAGAAGCGTGTTTAGTTGCATCACTGGTGCCGTTTAGACTTTCTCCGGAGAAATCCTCGATGTTTTTATCGAATCTTTCATCGTAGTCACGAGTAATGGCGTTCTCAGCAAGCGTTTTATTAAGCCCTGCGCGATGAGTGACCGCTTCTCCCTTGCTTTCGGAACCTGTGGATGAAGGAGAAATGGTCTCGGAATTCGAACTAGAATCAGAGCCATTAGAATTACTGGATGTGGCTGGGGCGTCTGGGTTACAAGCGGCAAGAATCATTGCCGCGCTTAACGGCAGCATCCCCAAGAGCATTTTTTTGCCTTTCATATTTTATTCCTTTCTAAAATATTTATTTGACTCCATATGCGCTGATTTCGGATAATTGGCCACCATATCCGCCACTAGCGTCATTGGAGAAAATAACGACCTTCAAAAAGCGACAAGAGACATCGTTCATCTCTAGAACCACGCGATTCCCGGTTTGAGGGTCAAAAAGGTAATCGGTGGCTTCTTTAACAACTGTGAAATCCGGTTTTTTATCGGTATATGAAACGTTGCTGTCAGAGACCGAGATTTCGATTTTTTGATATCTTGCCGACCAAGTTAAAATTGGCGGGAGAGAAAGAACGAGTTTGTTGAGCTTATATACATCCTTTAAATCTATGACGATTGTCGCCGGAAGGCTCTTGCTTTCGTAATAGCTTGTACCAGTTGCATCACCATCGACAACGTTGACGACTGGATAGACATCGTTATGCTCTGTGCTATCGACAATTGGTTTTCCGAATGTTAATGAAGGAGGATAAAATTCAATTTCCGAGATAATGTAGCGTTTTGGGGAAAGCAAGCTTTCCGTGCGATTGAAGCGAAGTTGAATGCCTCCATAATCTTGCGTTGGGATATTTATATCGAAATAATTGTTGTTTACCGGAGACATTTTATATTCCTTCCCGGCCATCAAACGCGTGTATTTCGTGGCAATTGTTGCAGAGCCATCGGCATCCTTTTTGATTTTTTTGGCCCAGACCTGAAGGGAATAATTGTAAGAATATTCATTTGTTTGATCCCCGAAAATGCGAATGACTCCTATGTTGATTATTTCGTTAAAATCAAAGGTCAGGGTAGCAAACTCATTTTCTTCGTTTCGCCAATCTCCAGAGACATAGAGGGTGTTCTTGTCTCCGTCGAAAGCGTAATCAGCTTTAGAGGAATCCCCTAAGAAATCTCCAGTGCCATCGTCGCCTGGCGTTGAAGTTTTGCTCCCTGCGCCATGAGAAGAAGATGCCTTTCCGCTTACTGAAGCTTCCACGCCAATAAATGACGCTTCGCCTTCGATTCTAGCGAAGGATGGGACTATCAACCCTTCTTGAGAGATGTTGTTTTTTTGATTTTTGGTAACGGCATCGTTTTTTAAAGAGAGCTTATACGGCAAATGGATGTATGAGCCAAGGACTTTCTCAAGGCTTTCAAAAGTAACGTTTTTAACGTAGCCGTTTGTCATTAAGCCGAGTTCTTTGGCGGAAGTAATTTGCTTGCCAGCAATTTCTAAGCCTTTGATTTTCACGTTTTGGATGGAAGAGACGTCATCTTCTCCTCTCATTCTCGCGACAACCGAGGAAGACATCTTATACACTTTCACGTTTTCGATATTTATTCCATCGACAATGCCTCGTTTTTCCTTGCTCTTCGTCCAATCGGCATTATAAGCAATCGTGAAGTCGATCAGGAAATCATTCTCTTTGTCATCGCGGTCATCGCCAAGCGTTTGACAATCTTCGACAGTAATATTTTTATAAGTGACATTCGTGATTTTTGCTTGATCGGAATTATGGAGGGAAATCACCGCTTTATGCATCGCATGAACAACCGTTATATCTTGAAAGGTTATCCCATCCATCGTTGGACCATAAGTTTCATATCCAACCTCCATGCATTGGGCTAAATCAGACCAAACAACCACATCATGAATGTTTATATTGGAAGTCGATCCTAAATCGGAATTTTTAACGACGAGGGAATCATCCCATGTACGGACATATCCACCTTTGACCTCCACATTCTTACAAGATTGAATAGAAATTCCATCGCCGTTGCTCCTAGCCGTGATGATTTTGACATTATCGACAAGAACATCTTCACATTTCCATAAATGAATGGTCCAGCCAGCAGGATCGAAGAAAGCAACGTCTTTGATAGTAAGATTACTTACCTTTCTCATAACTACTGGAATTGTGTAATCGCCATCACTCTTTCTAGAATAAATCGCTCCAGATACGATTCCTCTTCCTTTGATAGTTACATTCTTCACCCCTTCGGCGGAAAACTGCCCATAAACATAAGAACCGCCAGCTAAATAAATTGTCGTATCGTCTTTAATCGGAAAAGCACCAGCATCATATACTCCAGGACCGACATAAATTAAATTAGGATCCGTTTTGGAAGTTTCTTCGGTGATTTTCTCTTCTTCGAGAGGATTGGCGAAAATCTGAATTGCCTCATCAGAATTATCGTTATATTCCAAAACATAATTGCCAGAGCTCGTCAAATCAAAAGATATGGTGTGTTCTTTGAAAGATGGATGAATCCCGTATATTTGTGGGCGAAGAATCGCTGAGGAAATAATTGTGTCTTGAATCGTGACATCAAGATGCACCTTTCCTTCGAAGTCAAACAATACGGCTTGAGTGTACGTCTCTGGAGTCGTCCAGGAAAAAGAACGTTCGTGATTCACTCTTGTCTCATAAACGAACAATTCTTGATCGTTAACCTTGATAGAGACCTTTTTTGATGACTCCATCATCTTTGGTCCTTCGTAAGTTACGAGTTTTGTCGTCGTAACTTCGTTGGCTGAAGAAATAAAATTATCTTCATTATAATAATTTTCCGTAGATGAAGGATTGCTTGAAAAAGATTCAGAATTTGTTGTATCCCCTCCGCAAGAAACGAGGGCAAAAAGCAACGAAAACAAAGTGTAAGCGGTTACTTTCTTAGATAGGGGTAAAGATGATTTTTTAATCATTTACGTTTTCCTCACTAAGACTATTATTTCACCAAAAGACAAAATATGGAAGAAAAATAGTTAAGCGGTTAACTATTTATGAAAAATATATCTCTTAAGAGATATAAGAAAAAAGTTAACCTTTAAATTTTATGAAAGGGCTTTCTTATTTACTGAATTTTAAGCAAGATGAACGGCTCACAATTCGTGGTTCTATTGTGTATGTTTCTTTTTGAAGAGATGGCTTTTCTATTTCTTTTAGGATGGCATTTGCCGAAAGTGCTGCCTTCTCTTTGATATCTTGATGAACTGTGCTCAAAGTCGGATAGATGTACTTAGCGGGCTGAATGTCATCAAAGCCGATGATTGATAATTCTTCAGGAAGTTTAACGCCTAATTCCAGCAACCGGCGGATTAGACCGATTGCAACAATATCGGCATCAACGACAATGGCGCTCATTTTGGATAGTTTCTCTTTGATTGTATCCCCCATTTGATAACCACCTTCAAGCGTGGTCAAAGAATGGAAAATGCAATCTTTAGGAATAGGGTAATCGTGCTCTATCAAAGCCTTTTCGTAGCCACAATAACGTTTGTGATTAACAATCGACGTGCCAGGACCTCCTAAATAACCTATCTTTTTATGCCCTAATGAAATCAAATGATTCGTCGCATGGTATTCGCCATTTTCATCGTTAATGCGAATGTTCAAAAAAGGAGCCTCATAATTTTCATAAACATCGGCAAGAACAACTTTAGCATTGAGTTTAAGCAATTCTTTTTCGATTTCTTTACTCAATGAGCCAAGAACCATGATTCCATCTAAAGCACGGGACTTATACCATTTTTCGAAATCTAGAGGAGAGATAGTTGAGCCAAGAATGACATCGTACCCTTTCTTTTGCAACGTCTCTTCGAAAAATCCAAGAAATTCAGCGTAAAAAGGGTTGTTTAAGAAGGCCTCTGAAGGCGTTAGATAAGGAAAGGTAAGACCAATTAGATGGCTTTTGCCGGTTGACAAAGAAACGGCTGCATGATCGCGAGTGTAGCCAAGTTCTTCCATGGCTTCATAGATTTTTTTCTTTGTGGCAATAGACGCCTTCCCTTCTTTGCCATTCAAGACATGGGAAATTGTTGCGGCAGAAACCCCTACTTTCTTAGCGATGTCATAGATACTAGGCTTTTTCATGGTCTTAGTATAAACTTTAGTTAACTGGTTAACAACGAAACTAAAAATAGAGAAATCAAAGTATTTTTTCGAAAGGTGAGAAAATATCCTCTTCAGTTAAAAAAGAATTGCCACGTTTTGATTATTTTTTATGATATTTGAGACCCATGTTCCAAGCTTTGCCTACTTTTTCGCCTATCGAGTAATAGCTTCCATCGATTTGCGAAAAAAGGAGGGTTTGAAGTTTAGCCATTTCGACTTGGCCTTTCTCGTTGAGGATTGATTCATCGGCAAGAACGTTGACGATCTCTCCATAAGCGAAGAAATTCTCATCTTCATCATGGCGCAAAGCGTGAAGCTTGCATTCTAAAACGAGAGGGTATTCTTCGATTATTGGTGCATTAACGTTTTTTGAATGCGAGAAATGTAACCCAGTACGCTCAAATTTGTCTGGAACATCGTTTCCTGAATCGATGCCGAAATAATCTGCTTCAGAAGCGTGTTCTTTCGTTGCGATAGAGAGAGTGAAATCGACGCCTCCTCTTTTGAGATTTTTGACCGTTTTATGACTTTCATCCAAGCAGCATAAGATCATATTGTGGTCAACAAGAGTGCCCCATGCCATGTTCATCACATCAATCGTGCCATCTTCGTTATACGTTGCGATCAAAGCAACGGGCATTGGTAGTAAAAATGGCTTAACTCCTAAATCTTTTTTCATTTTAATTCTCCTTCCGCTTCCTTTTCTATTTTAGCAAGACTTTCCTCATTATTACGAAAAAGAACGCCACTTATGCCGTATTCTTTTGATGCGGCAACGTTTTTCGCATTATCATCGATAAAAATAGCGTCTTTGGGTTGATATCCTTCTTTTTTCAGAACATATTCAAAGGCTTCTTTTGAAGGCTTTGTGCATCCTATTTTGTAAGATATGTAGGTTTCATCAAAAAGATCATTGATAGAAAATTTATTTATGAGATATGGAACGATATAATCGCAAGCATTGGATAACAATACTATTCGATGCCCCTTCTTTTTCAATATTCTTAGCAATGATATATATTCATTATGAGGTTTTGGAGCGTCTAGGAACTGATGCTTAAGAATCTTGGCGTCAACATTCAAATCTTTTGAAACGTTTTGACATATTTCTTCAAAACTAACTTCCCCTCTGTCGCCAGGATAAAAATACCTTTCGGTTAATTCTTCCGGCGAAAGATCGGGGAAGAAATTTTTGAAATACACAGGGGCGCATTCGTCGCCGATGACACCGAAGAAATCTGAAATAATTAGTTTTTTCATATCCTTAAGTATACACGACTTGTCGCTTTTTTGCTTTTATTTACGATAAAGTGGTAATTGATGAACGTTAGTCGACATCTAAAATTTTTTATATTTAATTTTCCGTTTCCCTAATGTAAAATCTTTTTTGCATCATTTGATGCAGTCTACGTTAGGGCGTATGGTGGAATTGGTAGACACGCAAGACTTAGGATCTTGTGCTTCACGGCATGCAGGTTCGATTCCTGTTACGCCCACCACAATAAAAGATAACCTCTAGGTTCAAGGGTGAACTTAGAGGTTTTTTCGTTATTTAAGAACTATATCTTGTATTCCGGATATACTTAAATGTTAACTAAGATATTGATTTGATAAAAAGCAATATATGAAAAAAACCAAGCAAGCAAAAGATAAGAGCAATAAGTTGGAAGCCTTTGAAACCCTTGAACACCTAAAGAAAACTTCTCCAATCAATGTTAATCCCGAAGAAGAAAGAGAAAAGGCAATAGATGAAAAATATGGTGTTCTTTCAACCACTAGTAAGAACTGAATAGATAGGCAAGGATATACGTTAAGTCCGTATCTACGTAATAATCGAACTAAACATCGAACTATTCCAATCCTTTTCTAACCACGCAATGAAGTTTCATTCCTTTTCGTATTTCCGCTACTTCAACCGTCAATCCGCATTCCTTGCAGCATCTTTCAATCATCTTTATCGAAGCTATTTCAACATCGCCATGCCCAAAAAGATTGCAAATTGGTAATTCAATATGATTCATAAAGAATGCAATAAAGGGATTGTTGCTACTAAAATCACGGATGATTAACCTTCCGCCTTTTCTTAAGCAACGCCTTACCCCGCCAAAAAATGCCTGTGGATTTGGATAATGATGAATGCTATTAGAGCAAATCATCGCATCAAAAGATTCATCTTCAAATGGTAAA
The DNA here is from genome assembly GCA_963630455.1 of Prevotella sp. CAG:755. Classification (GTDB taxonomy): domain Bacteria; phylum Bacillota_I; class Bacilli_A; order RFN20; family CAG-826; genus UBA4951. Next base: position 397 of record CAVGNL010000146.1, on the reverse strand, counting down.
TTTTCTGCATCTCCAACAATAAAATTGGCATTAGGAATATTCTTCTTTTTTGCCTCTTCAATCATAGCAGGAGTCAAATCCAAACCAGTGTAATGCTTATCTGGATATTTCTTAGAAAGCAAAGAAATCATTGGACCAGTTCCGCATCCCACATCTAAAAGATCGTTGAAAGGCTCTTTTTCTAATTCTTCTAATATAGCAGGATAATCCTTTCTACAAAGCTTATATATACCTGCTTCATCAGTCTCATATTTATTTGCGGCTTTCGTAAATTCCTTAATAGATTTCTCTTTCCATTCTTTATCATTCATAAATATATTCCTTTGTTAGCGTTATCTAACCTTAATAATATGAGATGAAATCCTTTATTTCAAGATAGAAATAAATACTATATAGC
>CAVGNL010000145.1:0-2590 GCA_963630455.1 Prevotella sp. CAG:755 | reverse complement strand
GCGAAATAGATACCTAATAAAGCCGTCTACTTTGTTTTCGTAGATGCTCCAATCACCGCTAAATAAGTTACGTCCTTCGAAAACGATGAAAATCAAAGAAAAGACGATTATCAGAGCGGCTGATGCATAGCTGATTATTTTCCCTATCTTTTTCATTGAAAATTCCTCTTATAAACGGCTTCGGCAAGATTGCTTGTGACAAAGTCACTGATGATAACGCCAAGATTATTCCGACCTTCAATCTCTTTTAATAACCATCCGTTGATTAATTTGGCGGTGGTGCCAGCGTAAGTTGGAGGAAAGGAATCAAGATAATAACAGGAGCTGAAATTAAGAGTTAGATTGTCGAAGTTATTAGAACTATATTCGAAGCAAGAAACGATTTCTTTTTGTTTATCTTCGATATCGTAAATTTTGAAAAAATCTTGAATGTGCAAATTGCTATCGGGAATATCGAATGTATTTGCCTTACTTCCTTTATCATGCTCGATCCAACCATTATATGCAGGTATGCCTATCGTATTTCCTTTGTAACGGGAAACTAAGCAAATTTTGCCTCTAAGCTCTCCTAATGTCGAAGGAAGTTCACGCCCTCTTTCCCAGAAAGAATCGTGTTCATCCAAGGCCAATTTCAATGATTCCTCAAATGAAATAGTGCTTCCCACAGAACTGCTTTCCTCTTTAATAGAAACGATTAAGCCTTCTTTTGGCGAAGCTTTAAGAAAAGCATCGAAATCGCCTAGCATATCAGAAAAGTCGAGCTTTTGATCAACGATGCCATGCACGACTTTTAGCTTGTTCTCTCTTTGCTGCAGTCGAATATCAAAGAAACGTATTCCAGCGTTTAATTGTTCCTTAATCGACATATCCTGACATTTTCCAGATAAATCAGCGATTGAATGAAAAGCCCCAGAGTCATGGGATCCAGGTATCGAAATTTGAGTCAAAGGCGTGGAATCATCGATGCCTTTCATCCAATTCTTTCCTCTTGAGGTATCCTCTTTAGCAGAAAAAGGCAACATAGCAAAGACGGAAATAAGAACAATAATAGCTGAAAGAAATGAACAAATAACAAAATGTTTCTTCATGGTGTACTCCATCATCCCAAATCAAGAATCAAATAAACCATCTTTTAAAAGAAGGACTATTTCGTATAACGATATAATTATCGCTCTCATCTCTTCCTAACGCAAAAGAAAATAAGTTGTTTTAAGAGGGCACTGTGACTTCAGCTACCATCAGCTTCATGAAATAAGCGAATCAAATCTTGTTTATTTCGCTTTCTGGAACTCGAGAATTTCGTAAATCCATATTACTTTTGTTGATATAGTTCATTTCGCAAAAATAAATATTGTTTAAATTTGCGAAATAAGGAAATGCAGATTCCATGGATAAGGCATCAAATTCAACGAAATCTAAAACTTGTTGCAGCATTTGAACGAAGTCGTATGATTGAATTTTATTTTTTCCTCATCTTAAGACCAAAAAACCAATCAAAACATGACTGGAGGTCAAATTTCGTTCACATAGGTATTTTTTCTCTTGATAAGGGGCGAAAAAGGCTTGATAATAGTGAGCGTAGATGATCCTCAGAAGAGGCTCTACGACGCTCATATTTCTTGAGTGGTTTCCGTTTGGAGCCACTTTTTATTTATTTAGGAGGATGAAATGAAAGAAATCGATGCCGTGAAAGAGATGCTTGAGCCAGTTCTTGGAAAGAAAGGGTATTCTCTATATGAGGTGAGCCTCACAAGGGATCAAGATGGTTTGACTCTTCATGTTTTCATCGATAGAGACTCACCTATATCTCTTGATGACATTATTTTAGTTAGCAACATCATCAATCCTTTGCTCGATGAGAAAGATCCGATTAGCGGGCCATATACGCTAGATGTTTCTTCTCTTGGAGCGGAAAAACCGATTTCTCTAGATAAAATCGAGAAATACGTCGGAAATTACGTCAATTTCCATCTATCGCACCCATATAAAGGAGCAAATACTCTCGAGGGCGATTTGCTGGAAGCAAACGAAATGGAAGTTACCCTTGGAGTAAGAGAAAAATCCAAGACAAAAAAAGTTATTCTAAAACGAGACACAATCGACAAAGCTCGTTTAGCAATTAAATTCTAATGAGGGAAAATTATGAATGTAGAAGAATTTAAAGAAGCCGTTAACGCCATTGCTGATTCCAAGGGCGTTAGCTACCAAGCCGTCATCAACGCCTTACACGACGCTCTTGTTGCTGCCTACACAAGATATCTTAAGGGCGGAGACGATGCTCGCGTTGAAGTCAATATCGATGATGAAAAAGGGCACGTCACGATTGCCCAAGTGAAGAAAGTCGTGGAAGAGGTTCAAGATGATTATCTTGAAATCTCTCCTGAAGATGCTTTAGCAGATGCGGAAGATAAAATCGATTCAATCAAAGAAGACCTTGCTTTCTTGAAATCTCGCGGCAACGCTTCCAAAAAGGAAGAGATGAAGCATCTTATTTCCTTAATCGAAATCGAAAAAGCAAATATCAAAGTTGGCGGAGATTATCGCGTCTATTGCCCATTTGAGACTCTTTCGAAGGTCACAACCGCCAGTT
>CAVGNL010000144.1:0-7494 GCA_963630455.1 Prevotella sp. CAG:755 | reverse complement strand
AATACAGATAACCTATTGGGATTAATTGAACTGTCTTGCGTTTTGTATTTACGCAAAGCAAAGAGTTTTTTGGCAGCGTTTTTATCCTTTACATTGGCATATGTTATGTGATATTGCTTGAGAGTTTTATGTTTAAGATCGTTGGCCACAAAATTGGAAACGATCTTCCCATCTTTAATAACGGCTATGCGATCGCAACATGCGTCAACCTCTTGAAAGATGTGACTTGATAAGAGGATCGTTTTTCCTCTTTGTTTTTCTTTTTCGACAAGAGAAACGAACTTCTCTTGCATCTCTGGGTCAAGCCCGGAAGAAGGTTCATCCATGATGATGACGTCTGGATCGGACATGAATGCACAAATGATTGCCGTTTTCCTCTTCATTCCCAAGGACATTTCTTTGCAACGGAGCTTAGGGTCGTATTCAAATTCCTTAATCAGCCAATCTAATAGAGTTCGATCGCTCATGCCTTTGAGTTTCATTTGCTCTTCAATGACTTCCTCTCCTCTTAGAGCAAGAGGAAGAGCGACTTCACCTGGAATATAAGAAACGCCTTGCATTATCTTTTCGCGATTCTTAAGGGAATTTTCTCCTCTTAGCAATGTTTCTCCTGAATCAGGAACGCTAAAGCCCATTAAATGTCTTATGGTTGTCGACTTGCCAGCTCCGTTAGGCCCCAAGAAGCCGAAACATTCCCCTTTTTGAACAGAGAAGGAAACATTGAAAATTCCACGTCCCTCGCCATAGTCTTTTGTAAGGTTTTTTATTTCGATGATATTTTCCATATTTGACCTCCTTAGTAGTTATTGCGCTTTAGTACAATAACTGCACTTGCAGTATATTATTACTACTCTCTTCCATTTGCAATACTTTAGTGATAAAATTTTACTCGTGCAAAAAAGAGATGAATTGTATGGAAGAATTAGATAAGAAAGTAGTTAAAGAAGACGCGCGTATAGTGCGTACAAAAAGAGATTTAGCAAACGCTTTAGAAGAATTGCTTAAAGAAAAAAGCATTGAAGAAATATCAATTAAAGACATCACCGATAAGGCGCTTATTTCAAAAAACACTTTTTACAACAACTTCAACGACAAAAATGAGCTTCTTGTATTTCTTTTTGAGCGTTACGAAGCTTGTCTGTTAAAAGAAATCAAGCCAATACTCGATAAGGCTTTTTTCCCAACAAGAATATTCAGTTTTAAAAAAGCTGTTGAAACAATCGTCCATTTCTTCTACACGACAAATCTTCCATTAAAAGAAATAATCAAACACGATTCATCAAAAGTTCTCTTCTATTCTTTAGACGTTTTTATCCAGGATATATTTAAAAGATTAGAAAAAAATTACGATAAATTTCTTACAAGAAAATTAAATAGTCAAATAATCGTTCCTTTCTATGCTGGAGCTTTTGCAAGCACAATCTATTTTGCTTACACGAACGATTTGTCGATTTCTGAAAAAGAAATGTCCCGAGACTTAATTAAGCTTTCCTTGCCAGTTGTAGAATAAAATTCAGTCCTTGGCTTTTTCTGAATGATGCAAGATATGCACATCAAGAAAAGTTGATAACAGCAAACCCATAAATGCAAGGAAAGACATAATGAAAAACGGTAAATAAATCATGCTGTTCATATACGGGTAAGTTAATTGAAGAATGGAGTTAACTAATTGGAAAATCAAAGGGGCAATGAATACGGCCTTTCTTCTTAGTTTTGCTCCGAGAATATGATTAAGCATCGTAAGATTGCTTGTAACATAAAGCCCACTAGCCAGACCTTTCAAGGAATGAATAGCAATCAATCCGATGGTTAAGGAAAGACTAGCGTGTTCTTCGCCGACAAAATTATATGCAAGAATTCCTAGGAACATTGTTTCGATAAATAAAATGCCTAATGCCAAACTCATAGAGAAACGTACTTTTTTCCCTATTCCAAAATGAGTGTTGAAGAAAATGATTAAGAATTCAAATAAATAAGAAGCGCCCAAATAAAGACCCCAAGTAAAAGAATTGAATGAATTGGCATTACTTAAATTTTCGTAAGAAGACCATAAATCGGACGATAAAGAGTCGCTGGCCCAAATAAGAGGGATCCATAATGATGCCAAAAACAAATAAAAAATGTATGTCTTGTTTTTAAAAAGCATTTTAGTCGAGACTCTTTCATCAGAATCAGAATGATATAAAGAAGACGGAAACGGTTTAAAAAGAAAGGTAAAGGCGAAAATAAGCAGTAATAACGGAGAGCTCAAAAGAAAGAGAAAAAGATATCCTTTATATCCTCTTAAATAGCATTCGGCCAAATATCCGGCAAAAGGTGAAGCCAATGCCGATACCAACGGGCCATACAAACAAATGTGCCCGTATTTACTTTTTTCAGCAAAATTAATGTCGGCGGAGCACGAGGCATGAAAAGAAAGCAAAGCCCAATGAAGCCCCGTTATGATAGATGAAAAAATCAAGAAAATAGAAAAAAGGCAATAAAACTGCCCTGAATTAACAATAACGCCCTCAGAATTTAGACCATTAGGCAAAAAGAGGCCGAGGAAAGACATCGTTAAAATAAGGACAAATGATGATAACAAGATTTTTCTCATTATTTTGAGGTTCTTTTCCTGATGAGAAACAAAGAATGAACATATTAATATTCCTAATGCCGCACCAAAAGGAGGAGAAAACAAACTAAATGAAGACATCATTGAAGACCATCCTAGTTGCGCTCTGCATTCATTTAGAAAAATCGTTAAAAAGGAAATAGACATTCCCTCAAATAAATTAATAAGCACAAAAAAGATTTGGGCTTTGGAGGTTTCTGGCTTTTGGATTCGATTAAGGAAAAATGTTGAATGCATAATTCTTCTCATAGATATAGAGGTATTTCTGATAGTTTGTTAACAATGAAATCTGGTTTTTTGTCTCCTAATTCGTGTTTTCCCCTATTATAAAAACACGTTTTTATTCCTACCGACATTCCTCCTGCAATATCAGAAGTTAAGGAGTCTCCGATGATGCACATCTCATCACGAGAGAACCTATAAGTTTCATTTATTTCATCGATGGCTTTTTCAAAAAAATGAATTGATGGTTTGGAATACCCGATTTTTTCCGAAACGAAAAAATAGGAAAAATATTTTTTCATATCAGCGAGCTCTAAACGATGAATTTGTTGAACATATGGTCCGTTACTGGCAATGGCTAAAATATATTTTTTGCTTAGATAATCGAGCATTTCATATGAAGACTCAACGGGGATTGCGCTATTAAAGAGTTCTTCGCGATAAAAAGTCTCGAAAACAATTCCGTCGAAAAAAATATTTAAAGATGCGAACACTTTCTTAAAACGTATTTTTTGTAGTTCTTCAAAAGTTAATAAACCACTCTCTATTTCCTTCCACAATTGATCATTTACTTCATGAAAAACTTTTAGCGTTTTTTGATTCACTTCACCCAATCCAAATTTCTCAAAGCCTTTGCGCAAGGTTCTTTCGGTGTAAAGATCGAAATCTAGCAAGGTGTTATCAATATCAACAAAGATTAATTTCATGCTTCCAAATTTTATAACATCCTCTTTAAATTTTGCCCTTATTATTGAATAAATTTAAATTAAACGTATGTTCTCTTGTTGGCTAATAATAAAGGTAATTTTTCTCATTTAATAAATTTAACGGAGTAGAATTCTTGCATTTATATGATGAATTCAGCAACACATGCAAATCACCTTTTAAATCGTGGCTTCATGCGTATTGCAAATAACGTTTTTAACGCGGCTGCATCATAGAATGTACTTTCGAAACAAAAAGCATCGCTTCATCTGCTAAAAAAAACCATTGATTATTTTCCGCATCATCTTTTAGAAAATCCATATTTCAACGCTAAAAGTGCCATACTTTAAACAGCATTCGCTAAGCGATAATTCAAAAATTGAATGAAGACGTCAAGAATACATCTTTAAATTGTCTCAAAAAGGAACATTCTCCTTCAGGCATTTAGCGTCCATAAAAGTTAGTATATTCCGGTAAATGCGGCGAGTTTTTTGTTCCTTATCAACCGGTAACAACAATTCAATTTTTACTACTTATTTATTTCAGCACACAAAGAGGTGTTAGCTTCGCTTGCTAAACCTCCTTCTTGTTGCTATCTTTTTACAAGATCGCATATGAGTCTAATAAGAAATAACGCCAAAACGACAATGGTTGCCTGCTTCGTAGGATATATCGTTCAAGCGATCGTGAACAATTTCGTTCCTCTCCTATTTGTCACCTTTCAAAATGTTTATGAAATTCCCTTGGCGAATATAACTTTATTGATAACGATAAATTTCGTTATTCAGCTTTTCATTGATATGTTCTCTGCGTATTTCATTGATAAAATCGGTTACAGAGCTTCAATAATAATCGCGCATATATGCTGTGTTTTAGGTTTCGTTTTGCTTACTATTTTGCCAAATGCTTTGCCTAACCAGTTTGTTGGGATTCTGATATCCGTAATTATTTACGCCATAGGCGGAGGCTTGATTGAAGTTCTGATTAGCCCAATCGTTGAAGCGTGTCCAACGGGCAACAAAGAAAAAGCCATGAGTCTTTTGCATTCTTTCTATTGTTGGGGACATGTTGCAGTTGTTTTGCTCTCAACGCTTTTCTTCACTATATTTGGAACAACAAATTGGAAAATCCTCACTTTAATTTGGGCGACAATCCCTTTGCTAAATATGATTCTCTTTTTCTTTGTGCCAATTTATCCAATAAATAAAGAAGGAGAAAAGGGCTGTTCTTTAATTGATTTAGTTAAGATGCCAATATTTTGGCTATTGATGTTAATGATGCTTTGCGCTGGCGCAAGCGAGCAAGCGGTAAGCCAATGGGCCTCTACCTTTGCTGAAGAAGGACTTGGCGTTTCGAAAACAATTGGAGATTTAACTGGACCGATGGCTTTTGCCATTTTAATGGGGATATCTAGACTAATATATGGAAAAATAGGCGAGAAAATCAATCTTGATCGTTTTATGATAATCAGCGCTTTGCTGTGTGTTGCTTCTTACTTAACGATCTCTTTAATTCCTCTTCCGGCAATTAATTTGATCGGTTGTTCTATATGCGGATTCTCTGTTGGCATTCTTTGGCCCGGAACTTTTAGCAAAGCTTCTTCAGCAATCAAAAACGGCGGAACGGTTCTTTTTGCCATGCTTGCTTTGGCGGGTGATTTAGGATGCTCCGCGGGGCCAACTCTCGCTGGGTTTATCTCAGGCCTTTTCGAAAATAACCTGCGTATCGGAATACTTTTTGCCATCATTTTCCCATCCTTGATGTTCCTATCCCTTCTTCTTGCTAGAAAAAAGAACAAGTCAAATTAAAGTTATCGGAAAACAAACTTGGACTTCATTATCTATTTTGAATCGCGTCAATTGGCTTTTTATTGGCGATTTTTATAACCGGAAGCAAAGCTGAAATGATACTTGCCGCCAATGAAATTCCTAGCAAGGCCAAAACCACAAGGAAATTTGGGTTCATCAAAGTGAAATCAAAGGCTGAATTTTTAAGCAGTTCGATATTCACAATGTGTGAAATGACAAATACGCATATGGTCGAAAGAAGGAAATTGATAAAGGCGATGATGAACGCTTCCGAATAGAAAATCTTAAAAACATCAAATCTTTTAGCGCCAACGGCCCGCAAAATACCTATTTCTCTCTTTTTGTTATTTATCGAAACAGAAATGAAATTGTAGAAAAGCAACATGCTAAAAATGGCCAAGACTATTCCAATATAAACAAAAACGTGCGTTAAAACGGTCACGATAAGAGCCATGCTTTCGACAGATGAAATGGCTGAATTGGAAAGGGAGATGCACCATGAGCCTTCGGGGATGTTTTCTAATTCGTTATATTGGAAAACTTTCTCTTTGCTCAAATAAAGGTTAAGAAAGGAATCTAGGTTAGCGTTTTTAATAGAAATGAATGCTGCATTATTGGCACTATCTTCATTATCATCTTTTCCTAAGAACAGCTGGCAATGAATTGATGCCACTCTCCTAAGAGATAAAAGCTCTGAATAATTAGAATCGTTATAGGAAACATTTGAAGAATCTTTACGATATTTTATGAGCTTTTCTGGAAGCTTAGTGTCGATAATGCCTGTTATTTTGCATGTTTTTTTATTATTAGAATTGTTGCTAGAAATGGAAATCGTGTTGCCAATGATTTTATCAGGAGTGACTTCGCTCCCAGCGATAAAACTATCTTTCGAATAAAATCCTAAATCCTGGAATGAATAATAAGCATATAAAGATATGGCGCATTCATTTTCAGCCTTAGGCAAACTCCCTTCTTCTAAAGTAAATCCAAAATCACCCAAGAAAGAATCCTTAATTTCTACATAAGACTTCCAATTCGTTAAATGAAACTGATCAAAGCTGTCTGAAGAACCGACGTTTAACGGGATTGAAGTGAAATTATTGTTAGCCAAATATATTTTTGCTCCCGTACTTTCAATTGTGCTTGCTATTTCTCCAGAAAATCCATTATCCGTCCCTTTTTCTCTTATTGTCGCATAGACGTTTTGAATATCGTTCCTTTGGATGGTTGACTTAACAGCCGCGTGGTCATTAAAGAGAGACATAGTTAAACTTGCACCGAATAGCGAGAAGGAAACGGTGGACAAAATAATCGTCATCACAAGACGAAATGGCTTGATTTTAATTGACCTGGCCCCCATCCTGAACGCTTGCCAAAAAGAGAATTTGCTTTTTATGGTCTTAAATTCTTCGCCATTAGATTTAATTTCATCTTCATTTGTCGTTACGAATTTAGCTCTTTCGCCATTTTCATCAATTTTTGCGGCTTGGCATATTGCTTTATTAACGCCAGAGTCTGCGACAATGTAAATGTCGTCATCCGCTTTTTTGATTGCTTCGTTGATATAAGGCAAATCTTTTTCAGTCAAAGGATGATTCTTATCTACACGAATCACGTTCTCCCCCAAAATGGATAAGCCATCGGTTGGTTTAACGTTTTCAAGAGGCTTTTTCTCAACATCTGAGATGACCACTCCATCTTTAAGTTCAATAACGCGATCGCCGAAATGTTCAGCAAACTCTCGATCGTGAGAAACGACGACGACTAGTTTGTTTGCGGAAAGTCTCTTAAGCGTTTCGAACACTTGTTTTCCTGTGTTGCTATCAAGTGCGCCTGTTGGTTCATCGCCGAAAATTATTTTCGGCTCTTTTACTAAGGCTCTAGCAATCGCAACCCTTTGTTTTTGCCCACCAGATAATTCGTTTGGCTTTCTCTTTCCGAAACCAGTAAGATCGACCTCTTTAAGAATGTTGTCAATAACTTCGTCGGTAGCCTTCTTATGCTGAAGTTGTAAGGCCAAGGCGATATTTTCTTTAACCGTAAAATCAGATAGGATGTTGTATTCTTGGAAAATGAATCCCAAATAGGTGTTGCGATAAGAATCCAACTCCCCTTTCGAGAAATCCTTGCTTGATTTCCCATCAA
>CAVGNL010000143.1:2080-7181 GCA_963630455.1 Prevotella sp. CAG:755 | reverse complement strand
TCCTTACTAATACTCTAGTTGGTAATGCAAAGGGTGGAATATACGAAAACGTAATTGCAGAATCCTTATTAAAGAATGGCCATCATTTATATTATTACAGGCCAGATGATGAGCATGAATTAGAATTCTTGATTGAAAAAGATGGAGAAGTGACACCTATTGAATTTAAAGCAGGAAATACTGCTACGGCATCATTGAATAATTTCATCGAAAAATATCATCCTAAAACAGCATTTAAATTAGCTGATTGTAATATCGGAGTCAGTGGCTCTAAGAGAACCTTGCCACATTATATGGTGATGTTTATCAAATAATTCATGAATGAAAAATGACAAATATATGGAGAGTCTTTATAAGAAAAGGCTTGGATGATTTTCCTGCGTTTTTCAATTTGCTTTCATATTGACCAGAAATGACCAGAAATTATATTGCGGCGAAAAACATTAAAATTGATACGATTTCGCCCTAGTTTATTTTCTATTGACATAATTATCTATATGAATGAGGGATTTGTTTTCTTTTTCTAGTAGATAATTAATATCCTATTTATATATAAAGATATAGATAACTAAATAATGGATATTCATAATTTTTTTGATCTATATGCAAAAGATACCGGAGTAAACATCTTTTATATAAAATGAAACTACTGTAATCTCCATTCTTACAAAAAGTCCCTATTTTCCTAGGTTTCCTATTTATATAAAGATATTTATAGGATTACAAGAAAACAAAATATGTTTCATATAAAAATAGTAAAAGTAACAAAAATATAAAAAATATTACATTTTCTCTTGCAATGGTTACAAAAGGGTGTATTATATAGCCAAGAGATACAAAGCAGTTGAACTTGTAACTCTTAGAAAAGTGAGGCAAAACTTATGAAAAAGAAAAAATTACTCCTAACTGCATTGGTTCCTGCCACTTTATTTGGCATGGCCTCATGCGGTAACAACAACACCAGCTCAGATATTTCTGGGAATTCAAATACTTCGGAACACGAAGAAAGCAGCTCTTCTTACGACAATTCGTACTTATTAACAGACGGTGGTAATCGCCGTTTGTCCGCAGAACCATTTATTGATGACGCAACACAAGAAATAATCGATGCGCTCATTTCTAAGGGTGGCGATCTTATCACTGGAGGTATCACAACCTACGGTAAAGCGGTTGTAATCAATATTCTTAAAGAATGCGGAATCGACTTCAGAGATCAGACAGCTAAGACGTTAGAGAAAATCCAAGAACAGCTTGTTGCCGTTCAAGAGAAAATCACCGCTTTGGCAGAACAAGAAAGTCAACATCATTCTGAAACAATTCTTAACCCAGTCCTTAATATGGTTAAGAAAGGCGCCCGTTATAGCTCAGCCTTCGTTGTGAATGGTCTTTGTGACTTAGTGAATCTCGAATATGATTCCACCTTAACTGAAGACCAAGTAGAAGCACAAAGAAAACAATACTATACGGATGCAATTGAAAAACTCTTCACGGATGGCAAGCCGTTCGCCGACTTCGTTACTGAATTAGCTGAAAATATTCTTCAACCTAATAGCACTGATTTGTCAAAAGATATCTTCTATTACTATGATGATACGCTTGGCGTATATGATACTTGGTCAACGTTAAAGATAACAAATGTTCAGAATTTCGCAGCCTATATCGATAGCGTTCTTATCTCTTGCGCCAACCTTGCTAAATTCCAAATGTATTATTACACGCAAGGAATGGGCGATATCGCTAAGAAGAGCTATGGTAGCATGATGGACACGATGGCTGCACGAGTCAACGCCGTTAACGAGAAGTTCAAAAACTATCTTGCAACGCTCAAGACTCTCGAAGAAAAGAGAGACAAGGGTATTGTCACATACATGAAGAGTGGTAAGGATTACTCGATGCGTATGGCGACATTGACATATGACATCAATGATAAGGTTGGAGAAAACGATTCTCGCCAAGCTTTGATCAGAGACGTTTATCAATACACGGATGGTGGAAGAGGATCTTATTACAGATTCGCCTTAGAATACGTCCCAGATACGGAATTCGTCGCAAAGATCGCAGAAGATTTCAGAACTTACTCCAAGGCCTTCTACACACCTGATTACACGCTTATCGATTACTTGAAATATGCTGGATTCTATGCAGTAAATCAAGATTTATTCGATAAATCGCTTGGCTTATATAACGCTAATATGTATACCGATGGATATGGCTGGTATGGTGAAGATTATGACTATTGCGGAACATATTACGATATACATGGCGATTACAAGAGAAAAGTCGACTTCAAAGTTGCCTCCTATCATAACTGGAATGGTAACGTTGTAAGGACAACGCTTGATAACTGCGATGCTGGCAACTACTATCTCTGCTTTGCAACTCCTGATGGAGACAAGCAAAAATTGGATGGCCAATATAAGACGGTTTATACGAAAGACGTCTTCCACACCGTTCAAAAAGCAGCTTTCTTCAATGAATACGAAGACGATTTCAAAGCGAATAACAAAAATGGTTGGTACTTACACGATTGCTGGTAATTACTAAATAAGTTTAAGAGGAATATAAGAGAAATCTTAATTCCTCTTTTTTGTTGCAATCGTTATTCTTTAGAAGAAAATCAAAAAACGCCCGTTAAAACACGCCTAAATTTTGGAAAGCGAATAATGGATTTTAATAAATGCCAAATGCCTTCTAGGCTTTTTACATAAGCGATGTTATAAGCGTCAGATGTTTTTATTCGAATTTCTAGCAAAGGAAATTTGGGGATACACGCCTTCAGACTTGCCCATAAACTAGTTTTATTCTGATTTTAAGGGGATGGAAATATCAGAAAATCTCCCTATTATTGGCGAGCTTTTGAAAAACCTCGTTATCAGCGGGGCACCAAGATATGTTTTTCCCTTCTTCTTTCGAAATCCATCTTTCCTCCGAATGTATCCCTTTTTCAATCGTCAAATTGCCAGCGATCAAAGACGATAAAAAACAGTCCATATCAAGGATGAAAGAGGGATATTCGAATCTTTCGTTAAAAAGAAAACGCTCAACCTTTATCTCTGTTTCTAATTCCTCTTTGATTTCTCTGACTATGGCCTCTTCCGGGGTTTCATTATTTTCGATTTTTCCGCCAGGAAATTCATAAAGCCCTTTAAATTCGCCATAGTCGCGTTGAGCGATAAATAATTTCTTGTCTTTGATGATGATCGCGCAAACGACCCTAATTGTTTTCTTCATTTTTAATAATCCCAAAATCATCGAAATAGGTCGACGGAACCTCATTCTCTAAAATGATATCAAATAAAAGAGTCTTTTTGCTGTTATTCGAGATTCGAGGGTTGGTTAATTTTCCTTTTCCAAGGTAATAAAAAGGCATTTCGGCGCCATCTTCTCTTTTCGCTTTGCGAACGAAGATATGGGAATAAGGGTCATTAAGCAAAGAAATTCCTTTTGAATTTTGAAGAGTGGTTCCCGTTTGCGATTCCCATTGCAAAGCCGAAGGGGAAAGGAATTTGTCTTTATACTTCAAATGCTCGAGACTTTGGTCATCTTTTCTTAGGTCGATGTAAATCACTCTTTCGCCGTTAACTTTAAAGACCCCCGTCATTCGGAAAAGATTCGGACTATTCATGGCTAATAGAGAAGATAAGGAAGAATAAGGATAATAAAGCTTTAAAAGGCCTTTATTTCTATAGAATTCAATTTGATAACGACTCAATCCGTAATCCAATAAAGAAGATAGCCAATTTTTGAAATCAGAGTTGGAAATGTCGAAGCTTAATTCATATATGTCCCCATCCTTTTTGATTAAAGTCTTATGAAAAGATGGTCGTGTAAAATAATATTGATCGAGCAAATCATTTAACGCATGTTCAAAAGAATCCTCTTTAAAAGAATCGTTTTCTATAAGTATTTCCTTTAGAGCCTCTTTATTTTTAGGGCCCTCAAAAAGAGACTTAATCAGCAAATATTCTTCCGGCCTTACAAGTGGCAAATATGAATAAACGGAGGAGATGATGTCTCGCTCGTCTTGGGAAAAGAAGGGAACGTCTTCGCCAAGTCTTTCTAAAAACTCGTAATAGGAGGAGAACTTTCTTGTAAAATGGAGCAAGTCAACGCCTATTTCCTGATCATGGAAATCCTTATGCATAGGATAATCGCTAGGGCTGAGCTTCAGAAACGCTTTGAAATTTGAATAATCTTGCTTAAGGAAAACGAAAGAGTTGAAATTGCTCTTCTCTATTGAGCGAAGGATTTCTTCTTTAGATTTTTCATCGAAGGAAATCTCAAGTCCTGGAATTTCCAATGAGGAAAAATTGTTTTTGACCATTTGCGAGAGGGCTAGTTTATCTACGACTCCGCTTTTAGAAAGACTTCCTAATCCTAAAGCGATTTGGACGGAGCGAGAATAGGCATTGGCGATGAAATCCAAAACGACTAAATGGTCCTTATCTTTATATTTTCTGAGCCCTCTACCTAATTGCTGAATAAAAATCGTCGAAGATTCGGTTGGTCTCAAAAAGAGAACCATGTTAATCGAAGGAACGTCAACGCCTTCGTTAAAAATATCAACGGCGAATATGATTTCCAAAGGATTGGTTTCGTTTTCGAGTTTGTTGAACATATGGACTCTTTCGCCAAGAGATGAATTTCCAGTCAGATAATTTGTCGTGTATCCTAACTCAGACATCCCCTTAGCCATTTCTTTGGCGTGTTCGATATTTCGGCAAAAGCCTATGCATCTTAATTTCCCTTCTGGCCTAAACTCTTCGATTTTTTGTTTCACGAAATCTAGATGGATATTTGAGGAGATTTGTTGAACTATTTGTCTGATTCCTTCGCTAGTACCGCTATTTTCATAGGAAAGCAAATCATCTTTTATCCCATGATATTGGAACGGCACTACAAGATTATTCTCTAAAGCCTCTCTTAAGCGAAGGTCGAAAGGGACATTGTTGCCAAACATTTTATAAACGTCTTCTCCATCCATCCGATCAGGGGTGGCGGTTAAGCCAAGAAGGAAGGAGGGCTTAAAATAATCAATGATTTTTTTGTAAGTTGAAGCCGCGGCATGATGGACCTCGTCGATTACGATATAGTCGAATTC
>CAVGNL010000143.1:0-2070 GCA_963630455.1 Prevotella sp. CAG:755 | reverse complement strand
GGATTAAAGAGCTCAAGATGCCTTGAAAGCATTTGGTTGGAAGCAAAAATGAAATCCTTGTCGAGTTCTTTGAATTCACCAGTATACAAACCATAAGTTCGAGTAGTGGAAAAAACTTTCGCGAATGTGTTTCTGGCTTGTGAAAGAATCGTGTCTTTATGAACGATGAACAACAATCTTTTTGCGTCGAAATATCTTGCATCGAAAGCGGCCAAATAGGTTTTGCCAGAGCCGGTCGCCGCAATAACCATTGCTTTATTGACGCCCATATTTCGGTAACGTTGAATCTCTCTCAAAGCCTGGCGCTGCATGAAATTCGGATTGATTGAATCATCATTTCTAAATATGGCGTAATCCATATCCCAACTCGTGACGGCATAGGATAATTTCATTTCATAGTTCTTGACGATTTGCCTGTCTAGTTTTTCCGTTTTATTCCAGAAATAATTGAATTCAGAAAGGATATCTCCAAAAACCGGATCATCTTTCAAGTTCCTTAACCCAATATCCCATTCCTTGTTTTTCAATAAGGCGAAGCGCGTAATATTCGATGAGCCGATGACGCTTTCGAAGGACCCATCTGCATATCCGAATATGTATCCTTTTGTATGAAAACCATCCTCACCAAAGGAAGAATCCTCTAAATGGCATTCGAAATTCGAGTATTTTCTTTGCAATTCCAAAAACGTTTCCAAAGACGATATATCCGTGAAATTTTGATAAGTTGATGTAAGTATTCTTCCCTTTGCGCCTCTTTCGAGAGCTTTTTCAATCGCAGGCAAGAAAAGGATTAGGCCCGCTTTCTTGATGAAAGAAACCGACCACGAAAAGCTTTCGCACTCATTTAGAGAGGCGTTTATCTGGCTAACGAATGATATTTTGCTTGTGTTCGAATAAAAGTTTGTCTTTAACATCAAATGTGACCTTTAAATCACAAAACAGAATAACCGTCTTGTTAGTTCAGATCAAGATAAAACAAACAACAAAGATTCATTCAAAGAGGGAATAGAAGTAAGTGGTCATTTCTACAGGAGTTTCTTCATGAGGGAAAATGACGTAGTTTTTCAAAAGATCGACAAATGCTCCAGACATGCATGTCTCAAGAATTTCATCGGGAACGTTTGCGTGTTTGATTTTGATTGCTGGTAGGGCAACATTCATTAAATGTCTAACTTCTTTTCCTAGTGTCGAGTAAAAAAGATGGGATGCACCAGAAGCGAATATCGCCGTGATTAGCTTTTGCTGTTCCTTGAAATGATAGAAAATATGGGTGGTCATTTCACGATAATCATATAGCGTTATATTTCCTTCTTTTGTGTGATTCGTCGAAAAAGCGTGGGTGAAAATTGAAGTGCAGACGCTTTTCAATACATCATCCTTTTTCTTGAAATGGGCATAAAAAGTCGATCTTGATACAGTGCTTTCTTTGATAATGTCGCTAACTGTGATTTCCGAATAGCTTTTCTTTTCTAAAAGGCTTTCTAGGGCATCAAGGATCAATCCAACTGTTTTTTCTTCTTTTTTATTCATACTGATAACCTCTAAACAAAATTATAACGAATAACTTGTATGATTTTAAAGAATAGAATTGAACAAATTATTCTAAATTGTTTGTTTGTATATTCAAATGCCTAAATAGTTGCTAAACTATGTGGGTTTATGAGCAAAAGAGATATGCCAATTACATCAAGAGATGAGAAAAAGAAAGGGCTTTTTGCTTTGCTTTTGCTTTTAGGGATAACGATTCTTCTGTTTTTCCTCTCTTTTTTCATCACTCCAACGAATATGTCGTTCTCGCGATGCTTTAACGGCTTATTTGGACAAGGCGATCTTGCTTCAATTAGAATCATGCAAAAAATAATGCTTCCTCGAAACGTTGCCGCTTTGATTATAGGCGGCGGGCTTGCTCTTTCGGGCCTTGTGATGCAGACTTCTTTGAAAAATCCAATGGCTTCACCAGCGACATTAGGCATCTCCAATGCCGCCGTTTTTGGCGCGAACGTCATAATTCTTGCGCTTTATGGAACAAGCAGTTCGTCCTTTGTTTCGGCTAGCGATTCGCCTTTTAGC
>CAVGNL010000142.1:0-3267 GCA_963630455.1 Prevotella sp. CAG:755 | reverse complement strand
GTAGGCACACAGGCGCTTAGCATCAAGAAGGCTAAGCTTAACGTAAGGATTTTTTTGAAATTTTTCATAATTTTTCCCTCTTGATTAACATTGTATGACAACTTTTTAAAGAGTTAAATAAATAAAAGGAGACCGCATACAAATCTTGTGTACGACCTTTCGTTGGCCTTCAATCCAAATTCCAATATGTTAACACCGCCTCATCTCTTTATGCCAAGGCTTTCGATCTCCTCGTCGGTGAGGTCGCAACAGCCCTATATCGGCCTGTTGTGGCGGGATGCGTTGTAACAGTTTGCCTCGACGGCAATGAGGTAGAGGCCATTTCTTAAGGAATGGGTGCCAAGCCTTGCCCTCAGTTTGCGCTTCAGGTCGGTTCTTCCCGACCTTTTGCTAAATCGTAGGGCTTTCGCTAAACGGTAGGTATGAAATAGGCCTTTCATTAAACTGTTGTTCTTGAGAAAAAAAAGGCCTGACACGAATTGCGTCAAACCTATGATTTCGATGGAGCACCTGGCGGGAATCGAACCCGTATCATTAGCTTGGGAAGCTAAGGTTCTGCCACTGAACTACAGGTGCATCAAAAGACTCATTAATTATAACGAGAGTCTTTTATTTGTCGATGTTTTTTATTTCTTTTTTGTGCCCTTGACGATGGCTTTGCTTATTTTTCCCTTGTTCACGCCTTTAGAATTATGGATTTGAAGGGTTGCGCCTTGGTTTTTAGCCATTTGAGTGCAATATTCTTCAGCTTGAACCTTGGTATCGAAGAGTTTGATTACCTTGTCACTTCCACGAATGAAAACCTGCCATTTATTATCACTCGCTCTTTTAGAAACATGATAAACCTTGATTCCTGCATCTTTTTTCTCAGCTGTAGCCGCTTTCTTTTCGGATGAAACTGCTTTTTTCGGCTCCGCTTTCTTTGGTTCAGCTTTTTTTGTTTTTGTTTCTTCAACAACTTTCTTTGCCATAAATAAAAACCTCTTTTTGTTATTTTAGAATTCTCTAGGTATTTTTTCTAGAGATTAAATAATAATAGATTTTAGTTCTTCTAGAGAGTCAATCAAAATAGCATCCTTAGCTCTCGATAGCCTATCTTTGCTTTGATGGCCCCTTGTTGCCAAAACAGAATGCCCGCCTATTTCTTTAGATACCTCATCATCATGCAACGTGTCACCGACAAAAACGACGTCTTTTGGGTCAATGGAGCTTTTCGAAAAATAATCTTTAGCTTCGGCGACCTTGGAACGGCCGTAAATGTCCTTTATACCAATTACCTCGTCAAAGAAAACATCTATTCCATTCATCTTAAGTTCTTCTTCGAGATTTTCTTGTTTTGTTGCCGATAAAACAATAAGTCTCTTCTTGTTGTTGAAAAAAGATAAAACGTCTTTTACGTCTGAAAAAAGTTTCAATGATGGAAAAGCGTTTCGATAATCCAAATCGAATTCTTTTGCTAAAGAAGGAAAATCATCTTCCGGAAAATCAAATCCGGCAGCCGAATAATAATCGATTATCGGGAAAGTAAATATCGAAAGATATTTTTCTCTGGTTATATTGCCTTTATGCCCTTTTTCAATAAGCATTTTGTTCAATAGTTCCAAACATATCTCGACGTCATCAATTAAAGTTCCATTGAAGTCAAAGGCGATCGTGTTACATTTTATTTTGCACATAGGGTAATAATAATCTTTAAGAACAAAAAAACTCAAGAAACACTTGAGCTCATTTAATGGTTGGTGGGTAGTAAGAGGCTCGAACTCCTGACCTTCTGTACGTCAAACAGATGCTCTCCCAGCTGAGCTAACTACCCAGTCCGTATATTTAGCGGCTCTTGCAAGTCGCTTAAGTATTATAGTTAGAACGTATTTTCGAAGCAAGAGATTTTTTAAAAATTTTTCAAAAAAGAAAACGTGTGAGATTTTCGCACGTTTTAAAGACATATTTTAGTCTTCAGAAGCAAGTCTTCTTCCTAGGACAACTCCCATCACCGAAGACATCATCAGCCCTCTCGTCCAGCCAGAAGAATCTCCAAGGCAGAAAAGATTTTGAATGTTTGTTGTAAGATTCGTATCCATCTTTATTCTATTTGAATAGAATTTGATTTCAGGAGAATAAAGAAGAGTCTCACTTGATGCGAAGCCTGGAACGACATGGTCAACTGCTTTGATGAATTGAATAATATCAGTCATCGTTCTGTAAGGAAGGGCAGCCGTGATATCGCCAGCGATTGCATCAGGCAAGGTTGGAACGATATTTGCTCTTTCGAGTTCTTTTTGCCAGGTTCTTTTTCCGTCAAGTATATCGCCAAATCTTTGGACCATGATATGGCCATTGCCTAACATATTTGTCAATTCCCCTATTTTTTGCGCGTAAAGGATGGGTTGATTGAATGGTTCACGGAAATTATGCGAACAAAGAATCGAAACGTTTGTGTTTGCGGATTTCTTTTCTTTATATGAATGGCCATTTACGACTGCAAGGTTACCATCATAGTTTTCTTGGGCGACAAATCCACCAGGATTTTGGCAGAACGTTCTAACCTTGTCTTTGAATGGTCCACAATAACCGATGAGCTTAGCTTCATAAAGGTTCTTGTTGAGCGGTTCCATAACTTCGTTACGAACTTCAACGCGAACACCTACATCAACTGGTCCCGGAGCATGGGCGATATCATATTTAGAACAGATTTTTTCAAGCCAATCAGCCCCTCTTCTTCCAGCAGCAATAACAATGCTCTTTCCATAAATTTCCTCTTCACTTGAGGAATGATATTTGTGAGCACGGACACCAATGCATTTCTTTTCTTCCAAGATA
Source organism: Prevotella sp. CAG:755 (assembly GCA_963630455.1). Taxonomy (GTDB): domain Bacteria; phylum Bacillota_I; class Bacilli_A; order RFN20; family CAG-826; genus UBA4951. The sequence continues at coordinate 450 of CAVGNL010000142.1, read as the reverse complement.
ACGTCGTTGCATTCATATCCATAACGAATTTCAACGCCATTGTTTTCAAGATATTTTTCAATGGCTAAATAAATGTCGTGGGCTTTTTCTGTGCCTAAGTGTCTAATTGGGCAATTTACAAGATGAAGACCTGCTTCGATAGCGCGGAGACGGATACGTCTAATTTCATCAGTCTCATTTTCTCCTTCAATATGAGTATCGGCTCCGAAAGAGAGATAAATGGAATCGGTATATTTAATTAATTGATCAATTGTATCGTAGCCAAGAAGCTCTGGAAGGGCTCCTCCAACTGAAGAAGAAAGAGATAGCTTTCCATCAGAGAAAGCTCCTGCTCCTGAAAATCCAGTCGTTATTGCGCATGGATCGCAATGAGCGCATTTTCCTAATTTCGCTTTTGGACAAGAACGGTTTTCAACGCTTTGGCCTTTCTCGATCATCAAGATACTTTTC
>CAVGNL010000141.1:0-3359 GCA_963630455.1 Prevotella sp. CAG:755 | reverse complement strand
AAGTAAGAGACCGAAAGACAAAAAGATTAATTTCTTTTAGATGAATTGCTGCGATCAATGTCAAATTGTAAAGAAATTCAAAACAAATAATGTCAAAATTAATAAGAAAGAATCATAGTTTGTGAGCTATCGAACCCTTTGATGCTGAAAAGTCTTTATCAGAGAAATAAACAATCTGATTTTTGATGGTCCTGATTTGATTGTTATTGAGTCTTGTATTTTTGCAAACTTAGATTGACAAGTTTTATTCTCTAAGATGAATTTATACAATGTAAAGTTGCATATAAGCCTAATATTTAGGTAACAAATAATACGATAAGAGGCTAATTTAATAGATTTCATCGGTATTAGCACTCATTATTAAAGAGTGCTATAAATTCTATTTTTTAGTTTGTATTAACAAGTAAAGCAATATGCGTTACAATTACGTTACATATAAATAATTCAAAAGGTTAAAAATATGTCGAAAACAACGATGAATCTTAGGGTAGATAAGACATTAAAAAAAGATGTAGAAAAAGTAATTGATGAACTTGGCCTCTCCATGTCCGCTGCAATTAATCTTTATCTTAAAATGATTGTTAGAACTAAAGGCATTCCGTTTGATTTGCGTATCACAAAAGAAGACAAGAAAAAGAGAAATTCGCCTTCAAAAATTAATGATGAAGACAATGATTTTGAGGATTTAGATTTTGATTCTTCTGATTCGATACGGAAGGCGATTGAGAAATTATAATAGTCAATATATGAATGAAATAGAAATTATTGATTATCTTATTTGTTCTCTTCTTGAGGAGATGCCTGAATACAAAGCCTATTCTTTAAAATTCGGTAATGGGGTTTTATCAAAAAAGAAATTGCTTCGTTCTTTAATGAATTTAAGAAAGGCCAACCCTCTGCCTCAGACATATAAAACATATGAATCTATTTATTTAAAAAACGAACTTAATTCCTTAGGTTTAGTTGACTGTCTTTCCTTGCCTCTTTCTGATTATAAAAAAATAGCCCTTTGGAGAGGGAATATTGTGAGGTTAAATTCTGAAGCGATTGTTAATGCTGGGAATTATGATATGCAAGGTTGCTTTGTCCCCAATCATAATTGCCTTGATAACGAAATACATTCTTATGCAGGCTCCGAATTACGCTTAGCGTGCAAAAAGGAAATGGATGCTAGAGGCCATAAAATAGGCATAGGAGAGGCTTTCGTGACTAGAGCTTATAATCTTCCATCGAAATACGTTATTCACGTCCTGGGCCCCTCAATTCGCGGAAGAACTAATAATGAAGATAAATTGGCTCTTCAAAGATGCTATTTAAGTATTCTTGGAATAGCTTTAAAGCTTCATTTAAAGACAATCGCAATTCCTTGCATTTCAACAGGCGAGCAAGGTTATCCTAAAAAAGAGGCAGCAATTATTGCAACTGATACGGTAAAGGATTTCATTTTAGATAATGTAGATGCTCCAGCGGTTATTTTTGTCACTTATACTGATATTGATGAAAAAATCTACACGAGCCTTCTTTACGAATAGGTTTACGATGGTCTAAATTTTCCTTTATAAATTATTTTAATCGCTTTTTAAATTATTTTAGAAATCAAAAAAGACGCCTCAAATTAATGAGACGTCTAATTTTGAACAAACCTTATTTCGAATGTTTGAGAGCGGCTTGTGCAGCAGCTAATCTTGCAAGTGGAATACGGAATGGGGAGCAAGAAACATAATCGAGTCCAACTTCATCGTAGAATTCAATTGATCTTGGATCTCCACCTGTTTCACCGCAGACACCGATCATGAGATTTGGATTTGTCTTACGTCCACGTTCGACGGCAATCTTAACGAGTTCGCCAACACCTTCAACATCGATTGTTTGGAATGGATCGAATTCGTAGATCTTGCGATCATAGTAGAATGGTAAGAATTGTCCAGAGTCATCACGGGAGAAGCCCATGGTTAATTGTGTTAAGTCGTTTGTACCGAAGGAGAAGAACTCTGCTTCTTTGGCGAGTTCGCCAGCTTTGAGAGCGCCTCTTGGGATTTCGATCATTGTACCGACTTGGTATTTAAGAGTCTTGCCTTCAGCAGCCATTTCCTTCTCGACGGCTTCGACAACAACCTTCTTTGCCCAGTTGTACTCTTTGAGTTCGCCTGCAAGAGGAATCATGATTTCTGGTTCGACATCCTTGCCAAGTTCTTTGCTGGCTTTGATGGCGGCTTGGATGATGGCTTTAGCAAGCATTGCATAGATTTCTGGGTATGCGACACAGAGTCTAACACCACGGAAGCCCATCATTGGGTTAGCTTGGTGAAGTTGATTGATTCTGTCTTTAACCTTTTGTTCGGTGACGTTGAGAGCGGCGGCTAAAGCCTTAATGTTCTCTTCATCATGAATTTCAGGTAAGAATTCATGTAGTGGCGGATCGAGTAAACGAATGTTGACGTTCGTATCTGGATTCGTCATATACATTTGATAGAAGTCACCCATTAAGAATGGTCTGATCTTTTCAAGAGCTGTTTCACGTTGTTCTGTGGTATCAGAAAGAATCATTGCTCTCATGTTGAGAATACGATCTTCTGCGAAGAACATACGTTCAGTACGGCAAAGGCCGATGCCTTCTGCGCCGAATTTTTGTCCGTTTCTTGCATCCTCTGGAGTGTTTGCGTTGACACGAACCTTTAATCTTCTGTACTTATCGGCCCAAGCCATCATACGTCCGAAGTTTCCGCCAAGGTCGGCTGGTTGCATCTCGATTGTGCCTTCGTAAACGTCGCCTGTTGTTCCGTTAACAGAAAGAACGTCTTTTTCTGTATAGACTTTTCCGTTAACAGTTAAGGTCTTTTCTTCTTCGTTGACAACGATTTCAGAGCATCCGGCAACGCAGCACTTACCCATAGAACGGGCAACGACGGCTGCGTGGGAGGTCATACCACCACGAGCGGTGACGATAGCTTCTGCGTTGACCATACCGATAATGTCTTCTGGAGATGTTTCGGAACGGACCATAACTACTGGACGTCCGGCTTCTTTTTCGGCTTTTGCTTCTTCAGCGGTAAAAACGAGGTGTCCTGTTCCTGCGCCAGGTGATGCTGGGAGGCCATGGAAAACAGGAGTGTGTTTCTTTAAGTCGGCTGGATTGAATGTTGGGTGGAGAAGGTCATTAAGTTGCATTGGATCAACGCGTAAAACGGCCGTCTTCTCATCGATTAATCCTTCATCGACCAAATCACAAGCAATCTTTAACGCAGCAGCTGCTGTTCTCTTACCATTACGTGTTTGTAAGAAGTAGAGAGTACCTTTTTCAACCGTGTATTCCATATCTTGCATATCTTTGAAATATGTTTCCATACGGACGATTGTTT
>CAVGNL010000140.1:932-3953 GCA_963630455.1 Prevotella sp. CAG:755 | reverse complement strand
TCTATGAGCAGGAGAATTTATTCAACTAAGTTTTTTTCGAATAATGTCCGACTCTTCATATAGACCATCATTAGAAACAAGGCTTCTTTGATGTTAGCTTTGCATCTTGCCTAATCGCAAATTCAAACGATTTTGGAAATAAGCCGAATTTAAAAAAGAATTTTGGAATATCATTTTCTAATTGCTTATCCCTTTTTTCTGTTAAATGTTAAGCAAAAAAACAGCCCATTCTCTCAATGAGCCTATTGTTTATAGACGCTCAAAAACAGTTTTATTGTTGTTTTTCCGGATATGTTACAGGATGGATATTTTTAATTTCGCCTTCTGGAATATTCCCTTTTTCATAATCAACCAAACCTTGATATCTTTGATCAAAGTAGGCTAAGTCATAGCTTTCGGCGTTCTCGATTTCTATTTTGCATCGAATATCAACAGGGATATAGCAAACGAAAGTTTTCGCAAATGAGGCACAAGAAAGAGAGCTGCTTTTCAATATTTCCCCGTCTTTTAACTGAGCTAGGATATCGCCATTATCATTAAAGACGCTAATCCTTGTCTCTTCTTTCACAGAAGGAATCTCAAGATAATAATAAGAACCATCATTTACGTATTCTTTTATATCAGATGAATAATTAGGATCCAAGGCCATTAAATTGCTATAACAAACATCTGGATAATGTCCCATAGCGATAGCCTTTAGGTTATCAACAGATATCAAAGAAAAGAAATAATCAACGTTAAAAGCAAACGTCTTTCCTATTGCCATAACAAGTGTTTCAACGCATTTAGTAAGAGTATTAGCCTCTATTTTTACATCAAGTGCCTCTAAAGCCGATTTTAAAGCGTGGAGAAAATCCGTGATGAAAGCGGATTGGTTATTAATCAAATTGTTGACGACAATGTCGACATTGCTATCGTTGATGAGAGTTCTGGCCATGAAAACGCCAAGATTCATCAAACTGAATTTAGCTTCGCCATTCAAATAAATGATTTTGCAAATTTCGCGTAAACCCGTCTGAATATTTGCCGCATAATTTTCTCGGCTTTGAACGCCATTTTGCGCCAATTCGCTTATGAATTCGTCTTCGAATAGCCCTAAAGTCCAGTTTTTTCTCACTTTCGTTCGTTCGAAAACATTAAGGACCTCTTCTTTTCCTCTCCGCATGTCAAAATCGGAAATTAAGTAATCCCCGAGGCTGCTTCGATTATCAAGCTTGTTATAAAACTTAAGCATTTTAGAAAGGAAATCAGAATAATTAAGCACTCTTACCCTATCTGGAAGATAATAGTCAACGCCATATCTCGTAAAAGAAAAGTCGCTCATTCCGACCTTACTCACAAGGTCGTTATGATTTATGACGTTGTGGATATTGGAATAAATTTCATCTCTTGGGGATATTTCTTCGTTGAAGGAAGCGCCTTGAGGGGTCTCGAAGCAATAGGCATATAAATCTTCTTTTTTTAATTGAACGTCAATCCCCTCGAATATTTTCGTTCCTTCGCTTATTTTTTTGTCAAGTCGGGCGGAAGCGATGTTATTTGCGGCCGATCCTCGAGAATAACCAACGCTCCAAATTTTGACCTCGCCACTTATTTTGTATTTTGTTAGATATTCGCTTAATGAATCTAAATAAATTGTCGATGCTTCGTAGAATCCCTGATGATTTTTAAGCTCCTTGCCATCGCCTAAAGTAAAATTGCTAGCCCATTCGGCGGTATAGTTTCCTCCTCTTACTCCCACAGCTATAAGCGTGCTTTCGCCTATTTTTTTATTTCCGAAAACAACGCCAAGAGAATCCGTTGTTGGTTTGCCATAAAAATAGGAATTAGCAAAGATGTCCCCAAAGCCATTATGAGTCAGAAAGTCAGCGGCATTATGGTATAAATTGGTATATGAATCGTTTGATGTGCTATTCGCAAAGCTTGATAGGGCAAAGCAAAGGCTTGAAGTCGCTAAAGAAGGATTATATATCGAGGCGTCTTTGGTAAAATAATCATCTGAATAATAAGCCATTCCACTCGTTTCCAAATTCACTGAACGGCGATATGTGAAAGAAAAGCCGCCTTCTTTGGCGTTTGAGCAAGAGGTAACTAACGGCAAGAAGCAAACAAATTTAAGGATTTTCTTCAAATTCATATTTGATATTGTATCAAAAGAAAATAAAAGCAATGAAACAATCATCAAAATGATATAATTTTTTCAGTATGCAACTGCCAGTTTCTTATAACGAGTTCCTCTACCAAAAAAGGATGGAGAAAAAACTTTCCAAGAAAAAATTCGCCAAGTTTTTAAAAATCCCCCCTTTATTTTATTCCTATTTCGAACGCGGCTATGTTAAGCCATCTAAGAGATACGTTAAAAAAATCTCTGAGGCTTTGGGGATTGATTTTTCAGTTTATCTAGATGGTCTTTCTTCTTATCCTACCCCATTGCCGGAAAATGATGGGCGATTCGTCAAATTCTATAAAAAGCTCTTTTCCAAGCTTTGGGTGAGATTCACCTTTTTAGGCCTTCTTTTGGCTTCGCTTGGCGTTTGTATCGGCGGTTTTATTAGCTATAACCATACGATGAGTCATGCCGATTCATTTTTTAATGAGAGGTATCTGGCTTTTTCCTACGCCATGCGTGAAAAAGGCGGCATGACTTTTTCCTTGCTTCACGAAATGACAAGGCCTGAAATTCATCTTAGCGATGGCACAAAATACATCTCAATCAGCACTTCAAGCGAAAATTACGCCTTGCGAAGCTTAACGGCGTATGCAAATTATACAACCGACGACTATTCGCTTTATTACATCATTCCAAACGATGCCCAGTTAGAATTGAAACAAGTCAAAGTTCAATACACCGATAAATCTACGCTTATTAAATATTCCAGTTTATTCACTCGCGAAGACTTAAAATCGGCCTTTGAATTGTCATCTAATATTTACGACGATCAAGGGGCGGAAGTAAAAGATGAAAATCTTTGTCGAAACTTATCGAAAGTTTTTTCCTTGCATATTGGCGAACTTAACAAA
>CAVGNL010000140.1:0-922 GCA_963630455.1 Prevotella sp. CAG:755 | reverse complement strand
TTTAATCAAAGAAAAATTGGATTTGGATTATGATTTTTACACTGAGCTTTTGATCGATCACTCGCAAAGCGCAACAAACAACCTCTATTCTGAAATCGTTTCCTTAGCTGTTGGTTTTGGTGGAATGATTTTCACTGGTGGCTTTCTTTTCTTTATTCTTTTTGCCATCTTTTTTAGCGATAAAAGAATCAAAAAGCGAAAAAGAAAAGGCGAAAAAGAAGCCATTTCTGCATCTGTTGTTGAAGATGACGTTGCGATTGAAAGAGGAAAACGGACCCCAAAAAAGGATTTTTGGTTCTTTCCTTTTATCCCCGAGACTTTTTTCGAACTATTAGGAATAGTTCTCGTTTTCTTTGGCTCCTTAAGAATTCTTTACTACACCGTAATGCTTTTCTCGGCTTTTGCAATCACGCCTTCTGATTTCAATTCCTTGAATTTATCTTTGTTTATGTATTTTACGGTTGGCATGTTCTTACTTTATTTCATGGATTTCGATATCTTCTTAAGCGATAGGCGCTCATTAAGGAATTTTTTCCTTTATGGAATTATTTTCATTGGATTATATATCATCGAAGGAACGCTTGTCGAATATCTCGACAAAACACGCGGAATCATTCAAATCATCGACTTGCTCTACATTGTTCCTAATAATTTCGGCACCATTTCATGTTATTTTGGGATCATGGTTTTTCTCTTTTACACGCCTGAATGGATGAAAAAGAGCAAAGCTGGAGCCGTTTTGTTCAGATGCGCCTCTCTTCTTCCTCTCTCTTGGATTTTCGTTTCTTCGCTTGTTTTCCAAAATTACAAAACTTGGGGAATCGAATTCAACACCTGGCAGTTATATTTCTTCAATTCTGAAAGGCCTCAATTCTCCATTCTTTGCTGCTCATATTTGGTAGGGCTATATTTTCTTAGAATG
>CAVGNL010000139.1:24689-30996 GCA_963630455.1 Prevotella sp. CAG:755 | reverse complement strand
CCAATGCGCAAAAATCATCGCTGACAAAGGGAAATGTTTTTATATACCCTTGAATGCTATAAGTTCTTCAGATACGGATTATTTGAAAAAGATTGCGGAAAACATAAGCGGAATTAAATAGTTTCTTTCGTTTTTATAACTTATGTTTTTCAACGCAAGTTCCGTTATCTTTAAAAAAGCGTTTGCTAATTCAGTTGTAAACAGCGCCAAAACATCGAGCAATTTGAATTAGAAAGAAGCAAAGCCTCAAGATTATGTGCGCTTTGATTTATAATAACGAAAGAAACAACAAGGAGGCATTCATGGCAACGTTTAAGGCTTATACAAAATTAAGATTGGATTTCGAATATGGCCCTAAGGGCCGTTTCTACAGGATCGTTCTTATAAAAGGAGATCCTGATTTGTTTGAATTAGGTGTTTGTCTAGGAGAAATATTAGGTGCGGAATTTGAGCATGATTTCCTCTTTAGCACACCAAAGCACGAAAGCGAATATGTCACGGCTCCAGCCATGGAAGAACCGTTTGAAGGTTATAAATATATCAGAAGATATCATCTAAGCGACCTTCCAGATTCCTTTAGGTATCTCTACGATATGGGCGATGGATGGTCTTTTAAATGCAAACGTTTTAAGAAAACCGTGCAAGTAGATTCCAATGAAAGATTGATTTTGCTCGAAGGCAAAGGACAAGGCATATGGGAAGATAACATTTGCACTCTTGAAGATTTGTTAGACGGTAACCTTGATCCAGAATCATCGATTGAAGATGAAGAAAAAGGCATTTATAAGCCATGGAATTTCATTATTGATAAGTATGGCGATTTTGATTTGCCACTCGATATAGAGAAACTTAACAAAATGTTTAGCGATCTCATAGACGATATATATTATGAATTGCTTGAAAGCGAAGTTGAATATGTCAAAAACAATGACATCATTTTAGATGATTGCCATAGGCAAAGACCATCTTTTTGGGATGTATGGGAAGATAGCAAGGGAAATAAAGCGTAAGCCATCTTCTTTTTGAATTAAAGTTAAACGAAAATGCATGTTTCATCAAGAAGGCCTGCATTTTATGTTGTTATAAGATTATTTGTTTCTGCCCATTTATAAGGTTATTTGTTTCCATCTAATTGCCATTGGCGCATCATTTTCGCGTTGATGTTTTGCTCTATGAGTAATTTTTGCGACGCCTATGTTGATGGGATCATAAGGAAAGCAATCAGAGGAAATATCGGGACCGGGGAGGCCGCCAAAAGCTCAGATGCACGAAACCATCGTCAAGAAAGCGAGGAGACCGAAATTGACCACGCTTAAAACGCACATATGTAGAAGGCTCGTAATTAGGCATCAAAAAACTAGAAACAAGCAATCTTACAATAACACGCTTTTTTGCAACATTTGCCTTCCATGTCGATTTGTTACCGTTTAACACTTGGAGACATATAATATCACTCGGATTTTTTATGATCTTATCTGCGATAACATTCCTCATAACCATCATTTCGATGGTCTTACTAATAATATTCAAACCAAATATCACGATAGGAAAAGTCTCTTTTCAGACGTTTTGGGTAATTACATTGCTCGGTGCGATAATCGTTTTATCCACTGGTCAAATCGATGTTTCCTCTCTTTGGGAGAACCTAACCGAAGGAAAGATGAATCCGATAAAGATATTGATTCTATTCATATCCTTATCGATGATATCCATATCTCTTGATGAATTAAATTTTTTTAACTATTTATCCACAAAAGCATTAAAGATTGCGCAAGGCAGCCAATATAAGATTTTCTTCGCTATCTACTTCCTTGTTGCAATCCTTACGATATTTACCTCGAATGATATTGTCATACTGTCGTTAACCCCATTCATCATTTCCTTTTCTAAGAAAGCAAAGATAAACCCCTTGCCTTTTTTAATATGTGAATTCGTGAACGCAAATACATATTCGATGTTATTATCCATCGGAAATCCCACAAACATCTATTTAGCCGGTGCAGAAAATATTAATTTTCTTTCTTATCTCTCTAAGATGTGGTTGCCCTCTCTTCTAGCCGGCGCATCTACTTTGTGTGTGATTCTTTTACTATTTAAGAAGGATTTAGCAAGGAAAATTGAAAATATCGATATTGAAGATGTTGAATTAAAAGACAAGCCTCTTGTTATCGTTAATCTCGTTGTTTTAAGTCTAACAACCATTTTGCTTGTTATCTCTAACTATACATTCCTCGAGATGTGGCTTATTTGCCTAGGGGCAATGATTATCATGTCTTTGATATTGCTTGTATATTCAATATCGAAGAGAGACAAAGATTACTTGCTCAAAACATTTAAACGTCTTCCGTATAACTTAATTCCATTCATCTTATCGATGTTTATTTTGGTTCTTTCCCTTAAAGAGAATGGACTTATCGCATATCTTCAGAAAATATTAGATGCATTATCGGTCAATCCTTTGGCAGAGACATTTACTTATACGATATCTTCTACTCTCTTTGACAATGTTATTAACAACATTCCTATGTCTGTTTTGTTTTCTTCTATTCTTGAAGGCAGGAGCGTATTAGCCATATATTCCACGATCATTGGGTCGAATATTGGCGCATACCTTACGCCAATAGGCGCCTTAGCAGGCATCATGTGGATGTCTATTCTTAAAAAATACAATGTGAGCTTCACCTTTATTTCCTTTATGAAATATGGAGTATTATTGGTAAGTGTGTCTCTCATATTCTCAAGTTTGGGTATATACCTTCTTTGCGCCATATGAAAACATGCTCGAACTTTTTCCTTCGATAGAATCTATACTTTAGATTAGTTTCGATTAAATGGCGAGTCGACTAGGCATTTAATCGGAAGTGTTTTATAATATTAATGAAAGAAGGTTTTTTATGTATTATCCAAGAGACATTGAAAATTATCTAACAGAAACAGGCGAACATTTTGAATCGGTTGTTGTTTATGGTTCAAGACAAGTTGGGAAATCAACGGCCATAAAACATCTATTCAACAAAGAATTCGATTATGTCACACTGGATGACACAGACGATTTAGAAGAGGCTCTCACACAGCCAAAGTTGTTTCTAGAAACACATCCGTGGCCTCTTATTATTGATGAAGTTCAAAGAGCTCCCATTCTTTTAAGTGAAATAAAAAAGAAAATTGATGCCGAAAGAGAAAGGAAAATGAACGAAAACCTCCCTAGAGAACTCATGTATATCTTGACGGGCTCGAATCGTTTTGCTCTTCAACAAGGGATTTCCGAATCTCTAGCGGGCAGAGTCGCCGTTATCGAAATGGCTTCTTTCACTCAAATGGAGGCAATCCAGAAAAAAGGAAAATTGTTCCATCCAGACATTCAAAATCTCCTAAATACAGAAAAAGAAAAGAAAGTAGACTACGTAAGCCAAACGGAAATATATGAAAGAATATTCCGTGGAGGAATGCCCGATATAATCGTAAACGGTTCTCCGAGAGAAACATATTTTAAATCTTATTTTGATACTTATATCGAAAAAGACGTCCGCAGCTTAATAGGTGTTTCATCGGAAATGAATTTCAGAAGATTCGTTACATACTTAGCCTTACGAACAGCTCAACAAGTTAATTATGAAGCGTTTGCTAGAGACATAGGAATCGACTCCGCTACATGCAAAAGATGGATGTCAATCTTGCAAACATCTGGGATAATCATCCTTCTTGAACCTTATATGGCCTCTATTTCCAAACGAATCATCAAAGCGCCAAAACTATATTTCATGGATACAGGACTTTGTGCATATCTTTGCAAGTGGCCAAATGCAGAAATGTTACAGAATTGTGCGATGAATGGCGCATTTTTCGAAACTTTCGTTGTGAGCGAAATAATCAAGAGTTTCTACAACTTTGGCAAAGAATTTGAAAACACTCTTTTCTATTACAGAGATATCGATCAAAAAGAGATAGATCTTCTTTACCTCGAAGCGGATGCTATCTACCCAATAGAAATCAAAAAAGGCATCTCCCCTAGCAAACCGAATAAAAATTTCAATGTTCTCAGCAAATACGGGAAAGAAATTAAGCCGGGATTAGTTATTGACTGCACCGACAAAATAAGACCGATTAACGATAAAGCATATTATTTTCCAGTTTATTTACTTGGTGTATAAAAAGACCATGGTTTCCCATAGTCTTTCAGCAATAGATAAGTTTATTGAGCAGATTAAGCAGCGAAATAGAACCCACCAACCATGCTATCTCCTCCAGCGGTGATTTCAATCTTCAAGGAGACCTTTTGACCTACGTAATTAGATAAATCGTAGGTAAGAACAGACCAGCCAGCATTGGCAATGACCGTACTTCCGTCTAAAGTGGCTGGATCACCTTCTCCGATTGTTGGAATGATGACTGAATCATTTACGCTTAGAGAATATGTTGCTCCATTGTTGTGGCCGCGAAGATCAATCGTCCAAACAGTCTTTTCAGAAGAAACGATCACGCTATTGATGGACAAAGAATCTTTATTGTTGACATGGAATTCAAGGCCTTCGTTTCTGATATCAAGAGAGCCTCTATAATAGGTATAAACACCAGTTGGATTCTCTTTATATGCCGTCCAAGCGTTTTTCGCGTTGTCATCATTCTTTTCGCAAGAACCGACGAATTTGTTTGCGCTTGCTGTAGTAAGAGTTCCTTCGTTGAAGTAGAATCCACCAATCATAGCATCTCCTCCGGCAACGATTTCAGCCTTCAAAGAGACTTTGTCACCAATGTGGTTATCAAGAGACACTGCCAAGGCTGTCCAACCATCATTAACATGAACTTTCCCATCTTCGTCGATTGTGGCTTTTAAACTATCATCATTGGCTTTCTCGCAGGCTAAGATTGTTGGAATTGCTTTTATTCCATCGATATATAAATAGAATTGAGAATTACGACTGCCAAAGGAACGTAGATCGATGTTCCAACTTGTGCATGAGGCATCGACCGTAACTTCTGTGGCAACGTAACCTTGATAATTCTCATGCATCTTAATGCCTTGGTCGCTCACTGAAGCGCCACTTGCCCAAGTGTATACAGAACTGTCTTTGATAACTTCCGCATTCCAAGCTGTTTGTGCTCCATTGTCATTTCCATAAGTCGAACCGATGAATTTATCGGTGTCGGCTGTCGTGACGTTTGCTTTGAAAGAAACGGCGTTTACACAGGTGGAAGAATTTGTCAAACCAACAAACCACACCCAGACTTTTCGCCCGATGTAAGCAGATAAATCGTAAGAAAATGTTAGGTAATTGTCGGAGCTAATAGCGGCCGTTTCATCTCCATTCCTATTAGCAATCAACTTATCGTTAACATAAACTTGCATCTTCGAGTCTTCGCCCCTAAAGTTACGAACGGAAACATTCATCACGGCCATAGATGCGCTTATTTCACGCGCTTGATAATAAGCAGCGCCGTATTCGATTCCAACGCCTTCCGAATAATTTCCACGCTTGACTTCATCCGCGACATACCAATCTGGAAGAGTGCCATTGGTTAAGGAATAAGAGGAGCCTGTTTTGATATCGCTATCGAGGATATCGGCTTTATATGTTTTTTCCTCGCTCCAATCTGAATCTTGGTAACGCGACATATCGGCTGAAGCAATCGCTTTAACTTTGTATTTGACGACTTTGCCATATTTAGATGGATCGGCGGAAGTTGTATCTTTTCCTAATTCAAAAGTACGTGCTCCATTTTGAATATCAAGGCTGAATTTGGAAGTATTGCTATCGACTTCGGAAAAAGTTCCATCATCGGCAATTTTCGGAGCTTTGAGTTTGCTGACGCTCGCCGTAAATTTGACGGCATTCGAGGAAAGGGAAGGTAAATAGGAATCACTGCTATCTAAAGCAATGACGGTATAGGTATGTTCAAGTGTGTCGGTGACAGATAAGGCGTAAGTAAGTTCTGAAATGCTGGCGAGTTTCCTTTCACCATCATATACCTCATATTTGTCCGCATTAGTAACGGCAGTCCAACTTAAACTCTCGGTAGTTTCATCAAGCGAAAGAGTTGGGGCCTCTAGAGCAGCCTTCTCTTGCTCGGATTTAGATTGCTCGCTAGAAGAAATCTCAGAAGATTCCTCTGATTTAGAAACAGACGATGAGATTTCAGAAGATTCCTCCGTCTTGGAGGAAGATGAGGTCTCGGAGGCACTTTCTTTTTCGGAAGAGGAGGCACGAACGTCGCTGCATCCTGTCAAAAGCATGGATGAGCATAAAAGAAGGAGAAGTTTTTTCGTTTTCATAATTTCCTTTCTAAAAAAACGGTTTTTTCATAAAAT